>DAITMB010000112.1:1472-16903 GCA_036835375.1 Bacteroidota bacterium | reverse complement strand
CCGGCAGCAGGAGCAGCGTAAAAATCCGGGAAAGGTCCGCCAACGCCGGATCTTCTGGCGCCAGATGATGCGGAAAGGTGCGATCAATGGATAATGCCCCCACTTGACGGAGCATGGATTCGCCTTCTTCGCCGTCCCAAAAGCTCGTCGCAGGCACGCGTGAGGCCGCTGGGCTCAGCTTCAACACGAGGCGATCGTGCGCAAAAGCGCTGGTTTCTTCCCCAGCCGTTTGGGCTGGGAGGGTGGAAATGAAGGCAAAGAGCAAGAAAGGGAATAGACTGAAGCGAATCCAATTCAATGAAAGCATCATGACATGTTAATCAAGTAATAATCCTACATCGTTGCCCTGTTTCTATTTGCGCAAACCCCTTGGTTGAACCCGTGGAAACACAAGCGTGTTCTGGTAATTTTTTCCCTGTCACGGCATGTCAACCAGCGAACCCTGTCCAGACCGGAGTCACCTCTACTTGCAAGAACCGAAACATGGAAATGTATGTAAAAAACGAAGTGTTCACTAAAAATACAGAGCATTTTTTGACATACTGAACGAACAAAGTCGGATAAATCAAAAAGAACATTACTTCCAGAATGTTCGCCAACTTCATTCGTTCATGTGAATTAAAATGAGCGCTCTGGCATAACATCACCAGTGGCGGAAACTTTCTTCGGGCGTCATTGCATGGCACGTGAGAATCGTATAAGTTATTGTTCGAAGATAACTGTCTGTTGACCAGCACAATTCTCGACCCGAAAAGGTAGTTTTCATAGCTATCCTGGCAGCTTGCATTCCTTCTCCTTGCTCGTGAACAAAGGACTTCGAATCCACCATTCCACTTTTTTCACATGTCATTCTTCCCTGTCTTTCGCTATGGGAGCCCATGCTTGTCCTCAGGTCAGCGATCATTTCTGTTAGAAGAGATTTCCCACCACTTCAATTTCCCTGCTAACTTTCTTGGCTGATTTGGTGTTTTGAGCGCACTTGATTCGTCCACTTTGGGTGAGCGATGTTTTCCGAGATCCAAATTCAGTGAAATACCTGGACGAACAACACCCTGATGTCACGGTTTCTTTCCTCGATGTGTCAGATAGCTACAACATGGATTCACGAAGGGAAGAGAAGAGAATGTAAATTCGAAACAGATTCATTTTTCTTTCCCTTTCGAATCCCTACCTTTACCCACTCAAGTCATATTTATGCAGCCAAGCGAATTTGAAAAGTATGCAGTCAAGCACGCAGGTATTTCCAGCCTCACCATGCATGACTACACCAGCTACCTTAACCAGCAGCTCCAGTCTCACTACACTGCTCCGCAGATCTATGGGATGACGCCCTATATAATTGAGGAACGCCAGTTGAACGTCGCCCAAATGGATGTTTTCTCTCGCCTCATGATGGACCGCATCATTTTTCTCGGAACCGGGATCAACGATCAGGTAGCTAATATTGTGAGTGCACAGCTTCTGTTTTTGCAGTCAGCCGATGCTAAGAAAGATGTGAGCATCTATGTGAATTCCCCCGGCGGATCGGTTTACGCTGGTCTTGGGATATACGACACCATGCAGCTCATCTCTCCCGATGTTGCTACGATTTGTACAGGTATGGCTGCCTCCATGGGCGCCGTCCTGCTCACGGCTGGCACAGCCGGCAAGCGCTCTGCCCTCCCCCACTCTCGTGTCATGATTCATCAGCCCCTCGGCGGTGCACAAGGCCAAGCCTCCGACATTGAGATTGTTCACAAGCAGATCCAGTACATTAAGAAGGAGCTTTACGAGATCATCGCTAAGCACTCCGGTCAGCCCTACGAAAAAGTGTGGGAAGACTCCGATCGCGACTACTGGATGGTCGCACAGGAGGCGAAAGACTACGGCCTGGTGGATGAAGTCCTCCACGGAGCCAGAGACAAAAAGTAATCTATTCATGGAATGCCCTGACCTGTGTTTTTGAGTGCAGGTTGGGGCCTTTGCCTTATCTTTTCCAGCATGAGAAACGAGAGTTGCTCCTTTTGTGGTCGGTCCAAGCGTGAAGTACAAATTTTGCTCGCTGGATATGGCGGTGCGCACATTTGCGAAAACTGCGTCACCCACGCCTCCAACATCATCGAGGAGGAGTTCCGCGACCGCCCTACTGCCTCTATTTCAAAAGTCCCCACGCCCCGCGAAATCACCGAACACCTCAACCAGTATGTGATTGGACAGGAAGAGGCGAAAAAAACGCTCTCGGTAGCTGTTTATAACCACTATCGCCGCATTCAGGACAAGGACACCCGCGGCGAGGGGGAGGTAGAACTAGAGAAGTCTAATGTCTTGATGGTAGGCCAGACAGGTACAGGAAAGACCCTCATCGCCCGGTCCATCGCCAAGATGCTCAATGTTCCCTTTTGTATCGCTGACGCAACCGTCCTCACCGAGGCTGGCTATGTTGGAGAAGACGTAGAAAGTGTGCTGGTACGGCTCCTTCAGGAGGCCGATTACGACGTGGAAGCCGCAGAGCGCGGAATCGTTTACATTGACGAGATCGATAAAATCTCTCGCAAATCCGACAACCCTTCGGTCACCCGTGACGTGAGCGGCGAAGGCGTGCAGCAGGCGCTCCTCAAGCTTCTTGAAGGCTCGGTAGCCAGCGTGCCACCCAAAGGTGGTCGCAAGCACCCCGAGCAGACCCTCGTCCAAATCAACACGACCAACATTCTCTTCATCTGTGGAGGCGCATTCGAAGGCATTGAGCGCATCATCTCCAAGCGCGTGGACGTGCACACCATCGGCTTTGACCAGGGCAGCAACAAGCGTATCCAAGAAGATGTGAATGTTTACAAATTTATCCAGCCTGCCGACCTTCGCAGCTATGGATTGATTCCTGAAATCATCGGTCGTTTGCCCGTGATTACTTTCCTCAATCCCCTCGACAAGCCTTCGCTTCGACGTATCTTGGTAGAACCCAAGAACGCTATCTGTCGCCAATACCAGCGTATGTTTACCATCGAAGGCAAATCCCTTGTGTTCGATGATGAAGTGCTGGACATTGTCGTGGAGAGGGCCATGGACCTCAAGCTTGGCGCACGTGGTCTCCGCTCCATCATCGAGGCCATTATGCTCGATGTGATGTATGAGATGCCCGAAAGCGATCAGCAGGAATACGTGATCACCGCTGATATTGCGACGACCAAGCTTGACGACGTTTCGTTGAGGAACTTCAAGCAAGCCAGCTGATTCGCGTAGTACAAAGCTCACTTTGTCGTATATCATTTCGCCCATTCGCCCTGATGTTGGACGAATGGGCGTTTTTCGTCGTATGAATCCTCCACGAGAGAGAATTTTTCCGCTACGTTCACTCCGATTTCCTACACTGAAGTCAGCCATCATCGACACGGGCCCTGCCATTCGAATGGTCATTGGCCTGACATTTGAGACATCAATACGTATCCTCTTTGTATATCATCCATTCACGGAAAGTTCCTCAGGCGCTCCGGCCCATGGACAGACCCAGTAGAAAGAGTGCAGATCTCCATCAGACCAAAGATCAAACCCATGAACCACCCACGCTTTTCCCCAACTACGCTACCGATTCGATCCTTCCTATTCTTCCTATGCTTCTTCGGCTTCGCAGCAGTACATGCGAACGAAGACCGCTCACTGGAAGCCATGATCGACGACGTGGTGCGCACAGCTGAATCCTATCTCGGCACTCCTCACCGCACGGGCGGCACGACTACCCGCGGCATCGACTGCTCCGGCCTGATGGTGCAAAGCTTTGCGTCCGTTGGAATTACACTTCCCCGCACCTCACAGGCGCAGTCTGGGATCGGCACGAAGGTGGATCAGCGCAGATTGGAAAGAGGAGACCTCGTCTTCTTTAAGTTGCGTGGAAAAATCAGCCACGTCGGTCTCGTTACCAAGACACAAGGCACACAAGTTTGGTTTATTCATACTTCCAGTTCACGAGGCGTCATGGTGTCCACGTTGGGAGATGCTTACTGGAGAGATGGCTTCACTTTTGGTCGTCGTGTCTGGAACGATGCCACGATCACCCGTCGCCGGGTAGATGCACCCGCTCTCACCTACGCACCAGGCACATATCCCGAGGCTTCGATTCGCAAGCTGAATCGCCGGGAACTCAAGCGACTCACGCCGCGCGAGGCAGAGTTGATGCAAGCCGAAGTCTGGGCAAGAAATGGCTACCGCTTCAGAGACAAAGAGCTACAGCGCTATTTTGAGCGACAAGATTGGTACCGCAACCTCGACCTGACCAAGCGTCAAGGCAAAGTGAAGCGTAGCCTCAGTGATGTAGAAAAGAAAAATCTCCGAAGAATTCGCCGCATCGCAGACGTGGACAAGGTGAAGTGATCGTAGCTTGCGACCATGAAACTTGGGCTTTTGATCTGCGACCATGTCCCAGCGGCACACCTCTCCTGGGCAGGCAGCTATCCTGACATGATCCACGCCTGGCTTCCCTCAGTGGAAACAGAGATTTTTCATGTCGTGGACGATGACTTTCCACCGAGCGCCATGCACTGCGATGCCTGGCTGGTCAATGGGTCACGCTTTTCAGTGTATGAAGAAATCCCCTGGATTCGCCGTCTGCAAGCATTTGTCCGCGAAATTCAGCGCGTGCAGCGCCCTTATGTGGGGCTGTGCTTTGGGCATCAGCTGCTCGCAGAATCTCTTGGAGGTAAAGTCGCTCCTTCTCCGCAAGGATGGTGTGTGGGGGTGCATCGATTCACTATACATCAGCAGCACGCGTGGATGAATCCTTTTCCAGATGAAGTGCAACTTCTCATGATGTGCCAGGACCAAGTGCAGCAATTGCCGCCAGGCGCTGAACTGCTCGCGACTTCATCGGACTGCCCGGTGGGGATGTTTTTGGTAGATGGGCGCATGCTTGGGATCCAGGCGCACCCAGAATTTACGCCATCTTATGACCGCGCCCTCATGGAAAGTCGAGTGGAGCGCATTGGCGCAGAAAAAGTCCAACGTGGTCTTGACAGCCTTCAAACCCCCCTCGACGCCAACCTCATCGGCGAGTGGGTCAAGCGACTGCTTCTCCTTTCTTGATTTGGCGTACTTGATTTGGCGTAGGAATCTGAGCAAAAGAGATCACTCCGCTACCAAAGCTGGTTGAATAGATAGCGCAAGTGGACCTATTTTTTGGTGACGCTCGCGACCATCTCTTTTGTCACCACGACTTCTGACTCATTGCCCCAACTGTGGAGGAGGTAATTCATGACATCGGCCACTTCGTCATCGTCCAGGCCGGGCTTGGCCATGTAGCCTTTATAAGGCTTGCCATTCACCACAATCGGACCGTGCAAGCCATATTTTACTGCACGAATTCCTTTGTCAGGATCATCTAAAAAATAATCTGCTCCCGCCAAGGGAGGATACACGCCAGGCACACCTTCCCCTTGGCCTAAGTGACATTGCACACAATATTGTTGATAGAGATCATCCCCGCGGGCAATGCTTTGCGCAAGATCGTCCTGAAAGGGCGAGAGGGACAGAAGGAGTCCGGAGAAAAATAGGATAAAAACGAATCTGATGTTCATCGGGTTGGAGATAGGGTAACTTGAAAATCGGAAACAGCCTTTCTTCTGGTCGTGTCAACGCGCGAGACGCCATGGGATTGTAACAGCTGACGCCGCGACACACAGGATTACGGCAAAGAACTTCATTTGTCTCTCAGCCATCTTAGCAAAGATGGCCAGAGATAGCTCCGCTTGTGAGGCAAAGGGGTATCTCCGGCCATTTGTTGATGTGTAGAAAGATACTTTCCTTACTCAGGCATGAGGCGAATGATCATTCCCGGACCTTCGATCCCGAGGTAGATATAGCCGTCCGGACCCTGAGTGACCGCGCGAACCCGGCCAATGTCTTGAAGCAGAATCTCCTGCCCCAGCACTTTGTCTCCCTCCATTTTACAGCGCACGAGATAAGAAAACTTCAGCGACCCGATGAGGAAATCGCCTTTCCAGTCGCCGTAGCGATCGGAAGTCACCATGTCCATGCCGCAGGGAGCAATGGACGGCACCCAGTAGGTGACGGGTTGCTCCATCCCTTCCATCACCGTGTCTTCAGTGAGAATGGTCCCGTTATAATTGATGCCATAGCTAATCACAGGCCAGCCATAGTTGAGCGTAGGCTCCACAAGGTTGAGTTCGTCGCCGCCACGGGGGCCATGCTCATGTGCCCATACCTGATTGCCGCGGGTGATGAGCCCTTGCGGGTTGCGGTGACCGTAGGAATAGATCTCTGGATGAGCGCCTTCTTGGTCAACGTAGGGATTGTCAGTGGGAATGCGTCCGTCGTCATGAAGTCGAAGGACTTTGCCACGATAGGTGGAGAGGAGCTGCGCCTCGTCTTGTCCACCGCGGTCGCCGACTGTCAGAAAGAGGTAGCCTTGGTCGTCGAAGGCAATTCTTCCACCATAGTGGTGGTTGGTCTCATAGTTTGGGGTTGCCTTGAATAGCAGTTCGTGGTTGACCAGGGTCATGCCATCCAGCTTGGCACGCATCAGCGCGGTGTTGGTACCTTCGCCTTCTTCGCCTTCGAGGCCGGGAGCGGCGTAAGTCATGTAGATCCATCCGTTTTGTTCATATTGAGGGTGAAGCTTCAGATCGAACAAGCCTCCTTGTCCCTTGGACTGGACCTCAGGTACGCCGGAGATGGGATCTTCGAGGAGTTTGCCGTTTCGGATGACACGGATATTTCCTTCACGCTCGGTGAACAGCAGGTCGCCGTTTGGTAAAAAGGCGATGGACCAAGGCACTTCGAGATCGTCGGCGAGGGTATCGACTCTGACAGTGACAGTCTTTTCGAGCGTTCCGGGCACGTGATCAGCGGGCTGAGCACAGGTTTGGAGGGTGATCGCAGCAAATCCTGTCAGCCAGAGGCTATTGAGCAGAAGTAAGCGCAGGGTAATCGCAGAAGTCATATTGGGTTGGGATTAATGATCGAAACAGCCGATGTGGCTGCAGGTGAAATGGTTCAAATCAGGAATTAGCAGAAAAGCCGTGGGAAAAAGTCTTTCATCACGATTTTCCTGCTCAATCTACGGGATTCTACAGAAAAAGCTGTGGCGAAGGCAAGAGAACTCGAAATAGAAGAGGTTGGTCCTGTTCACAGCACAGACTACGACAGGATGCAACCCATGGGCATGGGCTGATTTACCCCATTTGACAATTTTTAAAAATATTTGACAGAATGAGGAGGAGTCTTGTAACCAATATACCACATCGACGTTACTAAGTCATATCAACAGAATTCAAGCAATTTGCTGCCGGATGTGGATCTGATCCACACATTGACCTAGTCAATCGACTACAATATGCCAATTCAGGATAGTGAGTCGGCTAAAATTCGTGTGCTCTTCGATCTTGTTTTGATTTCATCTTTTTTATTCCACTACCCATGAACACCACCCCGCGTGGTGCAAACCGCCACAGTGGCCTGTTTGCGCCGATTTCCACCTACTTTGTGATGCTTGCAGCTCTTCTGCTCGCCTTCTTGCCCCTGCTGGGTAGCCAGCCAGAGCCGATTATCGTTGAGATTCAGCCCGTCCCCTTCTCCATTGACTCTCCAGAGGAACCGCCTTACATCGCGATTTACCCAAATCCCGCCACGGAATACCTAGAAATTCATGCGGCTCAAGGGGTCCACTTCATTGGCATCAAGATCTATGATGCTGGAGCCACCCTCGTCTTCCAAGCCAACTACACCACGGGGGTGACCTGGACTGCCAGTCTTCTGCCAGGCACCTATGACTTCCATGTGGACACGAGCGAAGGGACAGAAGTCGTGCGGATTGTGATTCAGGCGTAATGAACATCTTGTTGAGGGGTGCACCGATATTCGGTGCACCTGTTGGTGAGCTAATTCAGTCAACGAGCGCCATTTGGCTGAGCCAAATGCGATCTTCGAGATGCTCGCTATCGAGAATCATCTGCCGGAGGCTTTCGCGGTTGTCGGTCGATGGATCCGCAGTGGCCAAAGCCCGAATGGCTTTGAAAGCTTGCTCCATCCCGACAAAAAAAGACGCGTAAATCGAATTAACACCATTTCGGCGGACATACTGAATGTTTCGATCCAAGACATCAATCAAATCAGGTGCTCGGTTATCACGCAGAAAAAGATACTTGGTCTGAAGCCACCTCAGGCTGGTTTCGTAGATCTTATCCGGGCTGGCCGTGAAAGCAAGCTGTGCAAAAACTTCGTCCAGAGAAGCATTGTCTTCTGTCTCGAAGAAGTAGTGTGCTTTCAATAAAAAATAAGCGTGTTCGCGGTGGTCCTGCGGCAAGTCATGGATGGATCTCTCCAAAAACCGATAGGCAGATTGCAGCAAAGGAGCGACTTGGTCGTTTCTCTCTTCATCCAGCGAAAACCTCAGCCGGGGATGCTTCAAAGTGATCGCCTGAAAGTGAATTTTCGTCAAATTGTGGAAGTGGTTTTTGCTCATGACGAGAAATTTTCTCGTCATCAACTGGTGGTATAACTCTGCGCGATATGTCAGCACATAGGGAGCATTTACCGCTGATCGCTCCCACTTTTTGATCAGATTTTGCAACAGAATCGTCAAGCTCGCAGCCAAGTCGCTGCGGATACGATCATATTCCCCCATCAGTAAGTTGACGCAGCGCTGCAAGTCTTGCTGGGAAGGAATTTCTGGCACACTGTTCCACAGAAACATCTGGTAGATCACTTTCGCATAATCAGGCGCGATGTCCAGGATGTGGGGAAGCATGCGGTAGGTCTCTCTTTCGACAAATGATAATTGTTCAGGTTTTTCAATCCTTCCCAGATTTACTTCGATGGTCGCCATGACACTCGCCAGTGAAAACACCTGGTCCTCCATCGCTTGGTTGTGCGCTTCGTATCCCCGGTACCATTTGTCCTTGTGATAAAAATGCCACTCTTTTTCGATGTTTAACAATTCTTTCCAGCCTGCAAAATACTGGTAGTCCACACGATCGATGCTGTATGACTGGTAGGCTTGCTTCGCATTTTTCAGATAAGACACAAACAGCCGCTTGTCGCCACGCTGAAGGAGTCCATAGAGCAGTCCCGAGTGTTTTCGAGCCTTGAGCTTTTTGTTTTCCTGGTAAGCAATGAAATTTTCCGTGATCCGCGCGAGGGTCAGGTTGAGGTTGGCCATGCCACGATGCGCGACAGGCCGACCTGGAAAGGTCTCTGCCCACCACTGGTTGAGCTGCTCCTGCGACACCGTTGATGGAAAGCCATGTTGGGCGAGTTTTTCCCACAAAGCCCGAAACCAAATTACGTGGGCCGAGGCTTGATCGACCGTCTCCATTTCCACCCATTTCTCGAAGGCGGCGCGCTCATTTTCCTTGATACAAGCCATCAACCTTGGAAGCAACGGAGATTTAGCCATAATTTGATAGATGATTTATGCACATCAATTTAGAAGATTTTTCGATTTCTTCCACTCAAACTTCTTATTGATTCGCCTAAAAATAACGATTTCTAATAATAACCTATCCGAGTGGCGAGATCAAATTAAAAATTTATCATATGAATTATGCCAATTATTGCCTTTCGATTTTCTCCAGAATCGCCTGAATTTTAGAAGATGAGAGTTCGGTTTATACATCATTCAGCACGTCTTCACCACAAGACATTCATTGTCTGATTCTCACGAATCAATGTCTGTGGAAAAGTCTGTCTGCAATGAGTAGTTCCAACACGAGGCATCACATCCCTCGGTGAACCATCGGGAAGCACAAGTCCCAACATGTTAGTTTTTCGAAAGGGTGTGGATCCAGTGGCACGGATCCCCCCTTTCCTTTTTAAGAGAAATCAAGCAACGAAACGATCAAAAGATATTTCAAAAGATCATTACAAAAAAAATCAAAAAAAACATCGACTCATTTTTAAAACTGTCATTCCTCGATCGCTCCATAGGATAGAATCGAGCAGAAACCAACAAGGTGCCTGAATCATGACGGATCCCATGAAGACAACTAAGCACACGCCATTCGATTGGCCGATCGAATCGCATTGTTTTGGAAGCTGGCTCGAGTTTTCACTCGACGTTTCACTTCAATAACCCACATTTCACATGACCACATTGATTTTGGAGAACGCTCTCCCAGGGAGAGCTATGTCCCAACTGCGCCAGGGAATCCTGTTCGCTGGTCTCCTGCTTGCATTCGTCGCGGGCAGCGTCCACTCGGCAGCAGCGCAAGTCACCATTGAGCCACTCCCTTATTTTGCAGAAAGTAGCGGTGAACTGGTGATCTATCCCAACCCAGCCACCACAAACATGACTGTGGCCTCTCCTCGCGGCGTGGACATCCTCAGCATCCAGGTGCGAAACATGAGTAGCCATCTCATCTTTCAAGGTGACTACGAAGAAGGTCAGTCCTGGTACGTGGCATCCATGACGACTGGGTACTACTACCTGATCGTGACCACGAGCGAAGGGGTAGAGACTCACCTCGTAGAGGTTCAAAGCTCCTAACCCGCCAGGATAGCGACCAGTCCTGCTTTTGGCAACAACAAGGTCACGTACGAGCAAGTATCGGATTCGCTCAGCGAGCACCAGCTAAGGTGAGCACTCCTTGGAGTGACTCTCCTTAGCATTTTCTTTTCATTTCTGTGCACAACCATTCTTTGTCCTGAATGTGGGGGGTGGTCTCCAAAGCTGTCAGCACTTTGGATTTAGCCACGGGGGACCTGGCCACCAGAAACTTGATCATGGCCTTGGCAGCAGATACGTGGCGAGCCAGGAATTTCTCCGCATCGGGTTCATGAATCCGCTTGATCCGGCGCTCAAAATTGCGCAAGTCGTTGACAAGCGCTTCCTCGTCCATGGTGGAAAAAGTAGCAGCTGGTAGCGTCTTGAAAGCCATCTTCATTATGTGCCAAGCCCCGGACACGTCGAAGAGATGGAGGAAATGATTCTGTTGTAACACCCTGGTTTTGAGCCGATTGAATTGAGCAGGATCTTCTTCATGAAACGCCATACAAAGCCTCATCTGCAATTCTGCTCCGGAGCGAAATTCTTTCGGAACGCGAAGCAGCAGTTGCGGCAGGGAGTGCCTTACTTGGTCAATGACTTCCTTGACTTCTTGCCTCATCCCCTCTTCTGCATCGGTCCCCATCGCCCGATGCCTGCCATAGATCATGTCGATCTTCCAAAAGTACATGTTTACGAGGTTGAAAAACTCCACCGGAAATCCAGTGGCTAACTCATGCGCCAACACCAGTTCGTGTAGCTTGATCCTCAGATCCAGGTATTCTCTGAGCTGATCGTCTTTCTCATTGAGCTTCTTGACAATCAAGTTATTAAGCAAAAATAAGACATTCGTGCCGAGGTCTGGATTGATTTTCTCCATGGAGCGGTCGCAGATATTCATGGCTTCCTGGAGCAAGCCCAAGTAGGCAGGATCTTCGAACCCAGCGGCATGAAGGCGATACAACGCGCTGAGGATGTCTGCTGAGCTGACTTTCGGACAAGTGCTAAACAAATTACCGAGGGGCTGCCGATCCAATCCAAGCGGATCGGCTGGATCGGCAATCAAGGTGAGATACTCAAAGGCGGCCCGATGTAACGGATCGAGCTCTCCACCGGAATTCAAGGCATTGAGCCCTTTCTCTGCGACCCGAGCGGCTAATTCTTGGCGTGTCACCAGCTCTCGGAAGATCAGAAGGGCTTTTCGATCGCTCGGCCCTGTCTGGGGAAGGTGCCGAAACACGTATTCCAGGTGAATGTCCACCATGTGCTGAATCACAGCAAAGTAGGTGCTATCCTGAATTTTTTCTTTTTCGGCCAGCTTGATAAACCGCTTCAGGTAGTACGTGTACAGGGTATGTTGGCCCGCGCGCATGATGGCAAAGAGGGCATCCTTTTCGACTGCCAAGGACTGTGCTTGGTAGCGGCTTGTGCCGAGGTATTGTCTGATTTCGCGGCAAATATCGGACTCAATGTTTTTGCGGTAGCCGCTGTCAAATGGCAAGGAGGGAAAACTTTCTGTCCACGCGGCGCGAATGGTGGCTTCCAAGCGAACGGGATCGACCGGCGAATCCGAATCCCAAGCCTCGATGTATTGCCCTTCCTTACTTTGCTGCCAAATGTGCCACAGGACCAAAAACCATGCTTGGTGTGTATCAGAATAGGGGGCGATAGAGGGGGCGATCATCGTGGGAAAAGAACTGTGATCCAACGCGGAAACACAAGCAAATAGCTGAAAATGATGGGGAATGCGAGTCATGAGAAAAAGGATCGTTGACAAAATAAGTCCTGAGAAAGGTACACAAGCAAAATGACAGTCTGAAAAACTTGGTCATGCTTTTTCACCTGAATTCCTCTCTTCATGGGCACTACACAGGATGTTTCAATGATTGTACTGAATGATCGTTCAAAAAAATCTCAGAATCGTTTGTATTCCCGTCACCCGATTTGCGGTTCCATCTATTGTGGCTGGAAAGGCGCAGTCGACTTTCTGCAAATGTTGGTGGTAACGGATACTGTGCCAAATCCCTCAAATTAGTCAAAAAAGGTCGTTTTTACAAGCAACACGTACTCGGTGATTGACATCTGCTTGTACATCCTCAGATTGAGGAGAATGGCTGTTGAAATAGGTTTAATCATAACTGGATCCACTTTTTGTCAACCTCAATCAGGGCTTGAGACCGCTGCGGGGAAGTTAAAAATTGTCTAGCATAGCCTGGATATTACAGCTTTTCGAGAAGTGAAAGTCGGCGAAAAGTGGCTTGAGACTAAATAAATTCTTTTACCTCTTTTGTCGGCAGTTTCCTTTTATCTGTGGTATTCTGCTAACACATTCGACAAAGTCATGAGTAGTCGCAACGCGACCTCTCTTGAATTTTCACTTTTCTGCTCCATGGATCACTTTCCCAATGTCTAACCCTATGTCAACTTTTACCACAACCAACGCCCCTACTCGCTTCGCACTATTTCTTGCAGCTGTGATGCTAATTGCAGCTACGCATTCGGCGCGGGCCCAAGAGACTTCTCTTGGTGAAAAGATCCCCCTGTCTGTTCCGGGCCAGAAGTGGCAGTATGGAAAAGATCGGTATTTCACCCCTTTCCTCAGCTTTGGACGGATTTCGGCAGCGCAAGAATCTTTCTCCTTCTCAGGAAACTACCTGGATGACTCCCCCATTCCGGAAATCTACTCTTTTTCCTATCTATTTCCCGAGCAAAGCGGCATTGGCATGACACAGCTTGGGGCGGAGTTTGGTGATTTTCACGGCTATCACGGGGAAATCAGCTACAGCTGGGAGCGAGGCGCGATCCGAAACAAAGGCTTTGGACTCGGTATCGGATACAATTTCTTCTACTTCCTACAGGGAAGGGTCATTGGACGAGCCGCCGTTCAAGCTTTTTTTGGCAACTCCAGCACGACGATCGATACCGTGAACATCAACTCTCTCAACATGACGGTGAACAATGTGGCGATTTTTGAACAGGCCAGCGTCGCGATGGAGTCTCGGACCGCACAAATTCGTCCTCGGGTGGAAATGATCGTGAGATTTCCCGGAACATCATTTCAGCTCCATGGAAGTGTTGGCTACACGATGCCCATTCGGACCAGACATGAGCTAGCATTTAGTGGCCAGGGAACCCTGGGACAGGTGACAGGCCGGGAAGCTATTCCCAGTGACGGCCTCAACCTCTTGGTGGATGATCAACCTTGGGTGACTAAGCACCTGATGGACCCTAGAGGACTCTATTTCCAAATCGGGCTAGGGATGAATTTACTATGAAATAGACAAAGTGGCAACGTGGCGTCCGGGATGTTTCAAGCGAATGTTCCTCCCCACTCTCAGCTGCTAGTTTGTCAGCGTTTTTAATCAATGATTTTCCCATTCCCCCTCACTTTCATTTGTTGACCTTTTCGCACACACCTTTATGAATACATCCATTTTTCGCCAGATCCCTTGCTTCCCCCTCTTGACCTTGTTCCTACTGATGGCTTTCATCACCCCAGGCGTAGCGCTTGCTCAGCCGGAGAACGAGCCACCTTTCAAACTTAACCACATTGCCAAAAATGCACTGAAAAAAGGCGATCATCGTACCGCAGTCGCTTATTCCGTGCAGTCGCTCATCAACTACCCTACACACAATAAGCCCGCTTCGAAAATCCTTAAAGACAATTTTGCCTCCATGGCCTCTTCGGAAAGCGATAAAGTGGACCGACTGAAGGAGCAGGGCGCTGAATTTCGCGGGGATTCGACCGTTCTGATTTGGCAGACAGTAATCAAGGAGCTAAAGACTGTGGAAGGGGTCATCTCCAACATTGACGCTATTCCTGCGGTCGTATGGAATGATCCAGCCTATGAATTAGAAAAAAGCAACTACGGCGGGGACTTCAGCGCCAGCATCGAAGAAGCGAATGTCCAGCTTAAATGGGCCACTCGACTGGCTTCTGCCATGCATTATGCTCGTGGCGAAGAACTCTTGGGCCGAGAAACGATAGAAGCTTCCCGGACAGCTGCCAAGGAGTTCAAGCGATGCCTGGACTTTACGCCTAATCATCCTAAGGCGGACTCGATGTACCAAGTTTCGCGTGAAATGGGGACGAGGCGAGTGATGATTTTGCCTTTTCAAGCGGTAGGTCAGGCGACTGAAGTGGTGCAAGCTGCCAATTCTTTCTCTGACTACTTTCTCCAACAGATCGCGCAAGCAAACCCGGAATTTCTGCAGTTCGTCAGTGCACAAGAAGTGAATGAGGCCATGAGTACTTATCGAGGTAGGCCTAGCTCCGACGCAGATTTACAAGCTTTGGCGCGCAGCGTCAACGCAGACTACCTCTTTACAGGAAAAATCGTCTCTGTGACCATGAAAGTGTCTGAACCTTACGTTGGGACAGAAGAGCAGACAAAAACGATCACGGTCAAAGAAACGGTATACCCAAAACCAACAGAGGAAGATATTCGCAACAAGGTGACACCGAAGCCTGTCGAAGTAGAAAAGAATGAAACGATTACAGCCGTTGCTAGGGTTCAAACTACCACTTACACATGTTCCCTCGAAGGAAACTACCGGATCATCAATCTAGCCAACAATCTAAATACCGATCCCGCGCCCCTTTCGACATCGAACACATATCAACAGGTCACTTACAAATATGCATCGGGCGACCCAAGGGCCTACAAAGACCTGAGCCGAAATGAACTCCCGGACGTGGCTACACGATCTCGAGAGCTTGCCAACAGCGCCAGTGCTAGGATCACCAATAGCCTCTTGGCTCAAGAAGCCAGCCTGACTATTCCGCTGATCACTGCTCCAACAAGAAAGTTGGAAGCACTGAATGAATCGGAATCGGTGAATGAATCGGAATCCTCTCAAAATGGATTGAATGACTGATCAGGATCAGGATCACGATACATTAGCTTATCACACTTGTAATCATATGAGGAGGGGGGCCGGATCATGCGTCAGGCCCCCCTTTTTT
>DAITMB010000112.1:0-1372 GCA_036835375.1 Bacteroidota bacterium | reverse complement strand
CAGAAAAACAGATATTCACATGTTGTAGTGCCGAAAAAATAACGCCAGCGCGTCTATTTTTCCTACTTGGGTTCTGCTGAATTTTTCCAGAAATTTAAGCGCTGGAAATGCCATCTTCATGAAAAAATCGATCGGAGATCTGTGGGACGAATTTGCCGGATGCAATGATACTGTGAGCGAACAGCTCTACCTCCGGTTGAGAAAGGTGCTGACACCGACGGCTCTCAAGATGCTCAACGTCCCTTCGATTGGCCTCAAAGCTCAACAAGAGGCGGAAGATGTGGTGGCAAAGGTTCTTGCTCGAAAAGTATGGCTGGACAAACAACAAGACAACCGTGCGCTGCTGAAGATCGATAATCCCACCGGATTTTTGATTTTCTGGATCAGATTGGCCTGCTTGGACATCATCAAGCGAAGTCACCTCGGAAAAGGGGATGAGCAAGGATCGGACAAACAACCTCCCGGCCCCAATGATGGCGAGCTGCAAGAATTCATCTATGCCATGAACGCTTATTTGGCCTCCCTTCCCGAAATCGAACAGAAGGCCTGGGAGCACCATTTCGAGGAATGGCCTGTCTCCGAAATCAGCCACCAACTCGGATTAACTCACTACAAAACCCAGCAAATTCTGAATAAAATCACCGATTCCCTCAAGGATCTCTACTTCCGGTATCAAGATGGAAAGTTATGAAAGAGCCTCTTTTCTCCCCAAGCGATGAGCAACTGCGAGCCTATGCAGCAGGTAGCCTCCCTGCCCGAGAGATGGATCGGATCGCAGCACAGCTATTTGCTGATCCGGTGCTGGAGGCGAAATTCATCGAACTGACGGCCACTGGATCGGATGAGACTGCGCAGGATCTGGACGATGCCGCACGTTTCAAAGACTTTCAGCAACGCCTCGCCACGGCAGGCTGGGTGGATCGTTCCAAGCCCTCCGTCGCGAAGATCTGGTCTGCACCGCTTCGATATGCACTCGCGGCAGCCATTGTCCTGCTCCTAGCCATCGCAGGCATGCTCCTGTATCAGCAACCTTGGGAGCCACGCCAGCGCCAAATGGCCCGTGCCAGCGAAGTCGTGGTAGAAGTGTCTCCACGGATGAGCGCAGACGATGCCTGGATCACTCACTATTATGAAAAAAATTGGTCTGCCGTTGTTGCTGATCTTCAACCGTCGATGGACTCGGTCCTAGCACAAGGCAGTGCTGATTTCTCCCATACCGTTTGTAAGCAGTTGCTCGTGCTTGGAAGTGCGCTGCTACAGCGCAATCCTCGCCAGCCAGCAGAGGCAGCGCCTTATTTGCAGGCTGCTGCCTCCCAAATCACGGACCTGAGCCTGGCTAGAGAAGCGGGTTTCTACCTTGGGTTGATGGAGG
>DAITMB010000111.1:5614-16951 GCA_036835375.1 Bacteroidota bacterium | reverse complement strand
TGCAGGTTGGCGACATGGTGATCCTCATCAGCTATGCGCAAATGACCCCTGAAGAAGCCAAAAATTTTACCCCTTCGATCGTCTTCCCTGACGAGCACAATCGACTACCTGTCCCGGCAGGGCAACTCCTCTGATGTTGTTCAACAAGTCTGTCTTACTTCTCTGTCCAGACGGCTACCCATTCCTCCTCCCACTCTGGAGTGATCGGCACGAATCCCAAGTTTAAAAAAAACCGCTTCGCTCCCTCGTTTGACGGTGCGAAGCTGGTGCGTATTTCATGGCAGCCTGGTTTGGTCCTTAAATAAGAGAGCAGCAATCGCATGGCCTGGGTTCCAATTCGACGCCCTTGATACGCCTCGTCGATCACAACCCGATTGATCCAGCAGATTCCCTGAAAAGAACCATACATCATAAATCCCACCATTCGGCCCTCAAACTCAATCCCGTAAGGAAAAAGATTCTCAAACTTGGCTTGCGCCAGCGAATACAGAATGGAGGGCAAATACACCTCTTGTGCAGGCTGGATCTGGATGCCCAATACCGTTTCCCAATTGAAGCGGTCTAGTGGAACGATGCGGACGGAGTGGATCATCGCGCTTACAAATTACCGAGCCCTATGCAATCAGCAGAAACGAGGGAGGGTTAAAAAGAAAAAATCATCTCTCTAAAACTTAATCAAATACTGGAGGGTAAAGCTACGCTGTGGAGCGAGCAGGCCAGGAACCACTAGATACTCCGTATTGGTGACATTATCTACAGTGAGCGATAGCTGGCTGTTGGAGTTGATCTCATAGGCAGCAATCAAGTCCAAGACCCAATCTCCATTGGGATGCTTCCTCCGAATATGCGCCAAGTCGTCCACGACCAAAAACAGATATTGGTCCACGGTTTCTATGAAACTGCGATAGCGCAAATTGCCTGTGAGCCCAAAACGACCATAGCCGATGGAGCTGCTCATGCGCAGCAAGCGACGAGGCCGATACTTGAGCACCGATGGCTGATCGCGGAGGGTTGTATCTCCTAGCTGAATGATGGCCCGGATGGTTTCACGGGGATACTCGAATTGTTCCAAATTGATTTGATTTGCCGGATCCACGGCATTAAGATCCTGCGGATTGGTGAGGGTGACGCCCCCAGAGAGGTTGAGAAACCATGGTCCCCATTGGAAGCTGTTGAGCGTCGTCAGTTCTAGCCCATCTACCCGAGCATTGGCGACATTCACCGACGTAAATACCGCTCCAGCAGCGCTAAAATCCCGTACTCCGAACTCAACCATGTTCTGATAATCTGTGCGAAAGAGGGCTACATCAAGGTACCCAATGGCTTTGAGCTTGCTATCTTTGAACTGATAGCCCTGCCGAAATCCCACTTCAAGCGAATAGCCTGTTTCTGATTTGATTGTAGGATTCGGCTCAATGTTGATCCCGCCGCCAGCTGTGTTGGTGAAACGCTCTGCCACCGTCGGCACCCGAAAAGCTTGCCCGATAGAAGCGCGCGAATTGGCTCCCGGCCACATGGCTAAGTTGAGGCCCAGCCGCCCAACGGGCCGTGACTCGCGATCCAGTGTATCGATTTTCACCGATTCATATCGCAGCCCTAAGCTGGCTGTCAATCGGCCAAACTTCCCGTCGAGCTGCGAATAGACTCCGGCAGAGCTACCAAAATGGCGCCCTTGATAGATGCTGTCTCCATCGGCAATCGAGTTGGTCACTGTCACCCCGCTCACCCAATTTAGGTTTTCGAGGAGGGAGACCTGGTAGAGGAAATCATTGTAAATGATCTGGTTTTGGCTGGACTGCCCTGTGTTATTTTGATTGCCATTACGAAGGATCCGCCCGCGATACCAGAAGAGATGTCCTGAGGGGGTGAGATATTTGACCGTGGGATCCACGGCCAGAAAGCTGCTGAGTTGCCTGCGATATCCCCCAGCGTCTTCAGTGGGGGTAAGTGCGCCGCCTGATACGACAAGGTTTCCATTGACAATGGCGCTATCTGGAAAATAGCTTCGCCAATACAGCATGGTTCCGCTGGAGTCAATTCTTCCACTCACGTTCAGCCCTACCGTGAGGCCGGGAATGCGCTCTGGGCGATACTTAAACATCATCAGTCCTCGAATGCGCTGCGCCTCTGTTCCCTGGCGGTACCCCGTCTCAGTGATGAGGTCTCCCTGCAAGGTGAGGTCCACTTGTCCAATTTTTCGAGCGTGAAACACGTGCGTAGAGGCATACCAAGCACTTTTATTGCCATCCCAATCGAGGGCTTTGTTTTGAGGGGCATCAAATACCCCTGCCCGAAGCCGAATGCGAGTCTTGGGCACCTCCCCAGGGTCGGCGGTGATCACATTGATCACTCCACCAAGCGCTGCCGACCCATATAGCACCGAGCTAGCGCCTTTAAGCACTTCTACTTGGAGAATGTTGTCCACGGGAATCAAATCCAAGGTCGGGGTGCCCGCATCGCCCGTCAGCAGTGGCAAGCCATCAAGGGTCACCATCACCCGACTTCCTACCCCATAGGCGTAGCCAGAGCTGCCCCGGATGTTGATTTGGCCGTCTTGATTGTCCACTCCTGGAATCTGGTTGATCACCCGCCCAATGGTGGGAGTCGCTTGCAGGTCGATGCTTTGGGGCTTCACTACAGCGATAGAGACGGTCACATCGGACTGCCGTTGCTCAAAGCTTTTGCTTGCCGTGATCACCACATCCTCCATGGAAAAGTCGCTGGGGGTGAGCACGATGTCCAACATCGTCTGGGGTCCTTCGACCTCTAGCGCCAACGTCTGGGTTTCATAGCTGCTGTAGATCACCCGCAGATTCTGGCGACCTTCGGTAGCCAGCTCTAATCGGTAGGCTCCCTCACCATCTGTGTAGGTGCCTAGCGAAAGGCTAGGAATGGTGATTGTGGCGCCTACGAGGGCTTCCCCCGTGACTGCATCTGTGACTTTGCCCGTAACTATGTGCTGGGCAGTGACACGCGAAGAGAATCCTGCCACAAGCAGGAGACAACTTATCAGAGTAAGGCGGGGCATAGGGAGGGGAATAAGGATCAAAAAAACTCCAGACAGGGTCTCCCATCTGGAGGATCTAGCGGTATATCTTAGACATTATTTCAAGATCCAAGCTTGAGTTTGGCGGAGCTGTCCGGCCTCGGAACGAACCTCCACGAAGTACATCCCCGCAGGCCAGTCTTTGCCACCGATCGACAATTCTTGAGGTCCGGCAGGAAGGATAGCAGACCTCGACACCACGAGGGTTTGTCCACTGGCATTTCGCACCAACACAGATACGCGATCCGCTTGAGGCAGCACAAAGCGCACAAAACCCGCCCCATCCAAAGCTGGATTAGGATAGATGACCATCTTGAGGTCAGCCAAGTCCTTTTCGATGCTGGAAGTACTCGCACGCAAGCGCATCTGAGTTTTGTACTCAATGGTCGTCAGCGAATCTGGCAGGGTGATTTGTAGTGGGTCGCAAACCTGCGTATTTTGATTAAATGCTCCCGCGACCACTGTTGCATACACCAACAAGCTATCATCGGGGCCTACTACTTCCGTGGGGACACCCTTTAACGTGACACACACGCGATTAATCACACCAGGCGTGTGATCAACAGTCCACCTACAGTCAGGTGAGTTGCACTCATAGGTCATGCCCGCTGGAAGATTCGGGATGGAATCCAAGATAAGCTCACACAAATCCAATTCGATTGTGCCGAACGGAGGGACGGTCGCTGAGGTATCCTGCGGAATCACTACATGAACTACTTGCTCATAGGGCTGGCCCAGAATCCCGTCCACGAGCGAATCAGGATAGAGGCCTACTTCTGTATATTGTACGTCCGGAGTGCATACTTGCGCCTGAAGAAATGCTCCAGAAAAGAGCACAAATATCAAGAGAGAGACGTTGCGTAACAGTTTTGACATAAGGAGTTGGATTGGTAAGTGAAATTAAAAATAAAAGGTTCTGAGAAAAGGTTCTTCAGGACTGTGCTTGAAGATTGGCTTGTTGCTTCCCGAGGGCGCCCGCTTGGATCTTCGCAATACTTGAAAAAGTACCTGAAAAAACTGACAATGCGCTCATCATATTGGATGCAGGAACACACTTGTTCATTTTAATTGCGAAGCGAATTACCCAGATCTTCATTTCGTGAGTCATGAAGACAAGTGCTTTCACTGATGAAAAAGAACCACGAAGCGCTTCTTTAGGATGAATCACGGCTGTTTGTAAGACGTAAAATGGAAAGTAACCGCTGAATGTGGAGGGTGCTGAAATCTTGCTCATCATCCAATGCTTGCTGTCGCTACCAATCACGCAACCCAGTTATACTTTGATATGTCTCATTTAAATCGATTTTTGGCTTCTTTCCACAGTGCTTCGACCACGACCCGGACCTGACCAAACATCTTTGCATTTACGCCGCTTTTCCCGCTATTATTGCTTCCCTTGCTTCTTCCACCTATTTAGCTTTCTTGGCTATGCCTCTGCTCGGAAAAATAGCTCCTGACTTTAAGCTCCTCAATCAGGACGGTCAACCCGTCCAAGCCGCTGATTTTCACGGTAAAAAGCATATTGTTCTTTACTTCTACCCTAAAGATGAGACTCCGGGATGCACCATGGAAGCTTGCGGATTTCGTGACGCATATGAGGACTTCCTAGATGCTGGCGCAGAAGTTTTGGGCGTTAGTGCCGACTCTGTGGACTCTCATAGGGCATTTGCCAGCAATCGTCGCTTGCCATTTCAGCTTCTTTCTGACCCGGATTCTAAGGTGGCCAAATCCTATGGCGTGAGTCGCACGCTGCTCGGGCTACTTCCCGGAAGAGAGACGTTTTTGATCGATAAGCGAGGTATCATCCGATTTCACTTTTCCTCCCCTATGCAAATTGGTCCCCACATCCAAAAAGCCCTTCAGGTCTTGCGTAGCTTGAGTGATTGAAGCTCATCTACCAGCGTCTAAGACCTTTATTTCCGTGCGACGATTTCGTGCTCGGCCCGCCTCTTCTTCATTGCTGGCGATGGGCATGGTCTTCCCGTATCCCTTGGCTATCAGTCTTGCCTCTGGAATCCCTGCTTCAACCAAATATTCCCGCACCGCATCAGCCCGCCTTTGGCTCAGCATGAGATTGTCACTGTCCTTCCCTATGGCGTCGGTATGGCCTTGGATCTCGATGACCAAGCGGGGATTTCTCTTCAAAAATTGATACAGGACCTTCAACTCAGATGCTGAGGCTGCTTGCAGTTCCCAACTCCCCGATCCATAGAAAATATTGGGCAGCACGATCTGCATACCACTTTCGATGGGCTTCATGAGAATCGTGAGGTCAAAAAAAGTCTCCTCTGCCAATTGTTGAAGCGAAAAATGCTGGCTCGTGAAAAGGTAGTTGGGAGCTTGCAAATACGCCACATACTCCTTGCCGCCGGGCAGACTCATCAGAAAAGTGCCGTCTGATTTGCCAGATCGCACATCGCGAAGCGTGTCGCCTGTGGCCACATCAATCACTTGGATCGACGCATACACTGGCGCGAGGGTCAGGCTGTCTTTCACAATGCCACGCAAAAAAGTCGCGATCTGAGGTCGCACTTCTTCCGGGACTTGAAAGCGGTAAATATCACTTCCACCCAAACCCCCGGCTCGATCGGAATTGATGTACCCAGCCTTTCCATTGGTCTCCACAAAAATATTGCTTTCATCGGCAGAAGTATTGAGTGGATAGCCGAGGTTAACAGGATCTGCCCAGTTTCCTCCCGCAACACGGTAGCTTACAAATAAGTCCTGCGACCCAAACCCTGGATGATAGTCAGAAGAAAAATACAACGTGAGCCCATCGGCATGGAGGAAGGGCGCATCCTCATTGCCAGACGTATTCACTGGCGCCCCGAGATTTTGAGCTGGCAGCCACTTTTCCCCATCCCAGGTAGAATACCAGATGTCACGCCCCCCTTGGCCTCCGTCGCGTGCGGAAGCAAAATACAAGGTCTTTCCGTCATGCGAGAGACATGGTTGAGAGTCCCAGCCTGTGCCATTGACTCGCGGGCCAAGGTTGCGTGGCTCAGACCAGCCGTCATCTTGTCTCGTGGATATATAGAGGTCGCAGTTGCCAAATCCATCTGGTCGATTACACGCAGTGAAAATGATCACGCGTCCGTCTTGGCTCACTGCTGCGGCCCCTTCGTTCTCAGTCGTGTTGATGGGAGGCCCAAGATTCTCCGCCGGCAACCAGTTACCTGCTTCATCTTTGACAGAATAGAAAAAATCTTCAGAAAAATCCCTCAACAATGGCTGGTAGCCTCCTAGGCTCTCCGGGCGTCGACTCGTAAACAGTAGCATGCCATTGTCCGCCGTCAAATAAGGAAGGTAATCGTGGTGCTCGGTGTTGATCGCCGGGCCGAGATTTTCGGGGACAAAGGAGACAGGTCGCTGGATGGCCTCCGCAGCAAAAAGCGAATGCTTGAGGAGGCTCTGTGCAGTTTCGATATCTACTGGTCTCCCTGCTTTTTTATCCAAAAATACTGCGATGGCACGCGAGGCATCGGCATAGGCTTCCTGTTTGAAATACACAATGCCGAGATAGAACTCTAGCGTAGGAAAATCCTCTGGCCGGAGCTCTCGCGCCTTGAGCAAATGTGTCACTGCGGGCTCATAGGATTGAAGGAGATAGGCTGTGATGCCCAGGTGAACATGCGCGTCCGCAAATTCTGGCTCAATGGCAATGGCGCTCTCATATGCCTTCGCAGCATCTCGATAGGATCGATATTTTGACTGCTTTTGACCCTCAAAGTAGTACTCAAGGGCTTTTTTCGAGCGAATGCCATAGTCTTTGGGGCTGTTCTGTGCATAAGCTGGATGGCAGAACAGAAGACAGAACGGCAGAGCAAGCCATCGGAAAAGAATGCACATGGGTCTCGAGAGTTAGATATCTGAAACAACCAACGAAGAAAGTGCTGGAACGCTTGTGTTTACGGAAGTACTTGATGGACCTACGACCAGCCATCGTGATTCGATTCATCCTGGGGATCCCCTACGGAATGTCCAAATACTTATGGGTCTGCATGCTCAGTCGCCAGCGAGGATGCTGCTTTACGTAGTCGATGAGCGCAGGGGTGTATCGCTCACGGCGGCTCCACTCTGGCTGGAGAAATAGGTGGGTCTCAGGGGTGCAAAGCGCTGCATGTTGCTCTGCCCAGCGAAAATCATCCTGATTAAAAATGATCACTTTCAACTCGTGGGCCTTAGCGTAAATGCTGGGGTGCGGTGCCAGAAATTTTTTTGGTGACAGGCACACCCAGTCGATGTCTCCGCGCAATGGGTAGGGTCCAGCCGTCTCAACATGAACCATCAGCCCGGCGGCATGGAGCGCCCGAGTCAAGATCGTAAGGTCATATATCGTGGGTTCTCCGCCAGTGATGACGACCCGCTGGGCACCGCTTGCCTTGGCCGCCAATACCATCTGGTCCGTAGATTGGTACTGGTTTTCGGCTGGATTCCAGCTTTCTTTCACATCACACCAGTGGCAGCCGACGTCGCAGCCTGAGAGGCGGATGAAGTAAGCCGCGGTTCCGGTCCAAGTCCCTTCCCCTTGAAGCGTATAAAACGCTTCCATCACAGGCAATGGATCCGCTACCCCTCGCCGCAACACTCCCTGTTCTGTCTCCACTTTTATCATAATCACAAAGATAAGGACTTTAGGTCGCATTCTACCGATGCGCTTTTTTACAAGTCTTTGGGCGTATTTGAGATAATTTTTCACTCACGATCAGGGAGCTTGAGCGTAGAAAAACCTCGGTTCGGGCAAGAACTTTTGCAGACAAGTTGTACAAAAGATCAATATCAGCGAAAAAATAGTTAATTGCGTAAATTCGCTGATCTGCATATCTTCTATCTACACTCATTTACTACCATTTATTTTCCTCATGGACTTTTTACCCAGTCGGGTGACGACGCTGGAGCAGTTTGTCATCACCAATGAGCAGAATTTTCCTTATGCCACAGGTCAATTCTCCAAAATCATCCGAGACATTGTGCTCGCTTGCCGCCTCATCAACCGCGAAGTAAACAAGGCGGGCCTGGTGGATATCCTTGGTCTTACGGGCGATGTGAATGTGCAAGGGGAACAAGTGCAGAAGCTCGATATTTTTGCGAATGAGCGAATGATAGATGCGCTCTTCAAAGGGAGAATGGTCTGCGCAGTGGGCTCAGAAGAGAACGACGAGTTCATTATCCAGCCGGGCAGCGAGGGAAAATACATTGTCGTGATGGATCCCCTGGACGGCAGCAGCAACATCGATGTGAATGTGTCAATCGGCACGATCTTCTCGATTTATCGCCGATACGATGGAGGAGGAGCCCTCACCAAAGCAGAACTCCTTCAGTCTGGCGCACGCCAGTTGGCGGCGGGCTATGTGCTCTATGGCTCCAGCACCATGCTGGTATACACCACAGGCAATGGAGTGAATGGCTTTACCCTGGATCCTTCGATCGGAGAATTTCTGCTCTCCCATGCCAACATGCGTTTCCCTGAAAAATGTGATACCTATTCGGTCAATGAAGGGCACTATCGCAACTTTTTCGAAGGGACCAAGGCCTACTTGCGGCACATCAAGACAGATGCCCCGACGCCCTACAAGTCCCGCTACATTGGATCATTGGTGGCGGATTTTCACCGAAATCTACTCAAGGGCGGGATTTTTATGTATCCCGGCACCCACCAGAATCCTGATGGGAAGCTCCGCCTCACCTTCGAAGCCAATCCAATGGCCTTCATCGCTGAGCAAGCAGGAGGCTATGCCAGCAATGGACGCCAGCGAATTCTGGACATTCTCCCCGATTCCTTGCATGATCGCACGCCCTTCTTCGTCGGAAACAAGGAAGAAGTGTTGATGCTAGAAGGATTTATCAAAAAATTCGGGAAGTATGGGAGGCCCGTCCCTGCTGCCTAATCCAAACGACATTTACCTGCCGCCTGCTTCCCTAACAAGCATCTCCTTGGCATTGTCAGGCTGAAGGTGCGTGTATGTCCCTGCGCCCGTCTGCGCCAGGTCTTTGAGCCGGGTTGCGACGGGCGTAGCCTCATTTCGTCCCACGAGAAATACACTGAGCATGAGGCCACTGCTGGCTTGCCGTCGGATGTCGGACTGCATAGCTCCGGTTGCTTCAAAGATGCCATCGGTGATGAGGATGACGCGGTTATTTCCACCAGCAATGAATTGCTTTTGGGCAATGCGATAGGCTTCGCGAAAGCCCCGCTTGGCTTGCGTTTCTCCGCCTGTTCGCAAATTGCGTATGGCTCGCTGGATTTCTGATTTAAAGATCCCAGAAGTCGCTTCAAGCGCTACATTGGCGTTGGCAGCGAAAGTCACGATAGCAATTTGATCTTCTGGCCGGTAGAGGGATACGAGGTATTCAAGATTTTCTTTGAGAAGGGGCAGCTTCTCCTGCTGACTCATCGAGGCAGACACATCGATGAGAAAAACCAAGTTGTTGGTAGGGGCAGTTTCGAGGGTAAAAGTGGGTTTAGGTGTAGCAGGTTTCCGCACGGGAACTGCTGGCTGGACAATTTCCTCGCGCTGCGGTAAAATCACCATGTACCACGGCACGACCTCCACCGCATGGACCCAGACTTGATCTGAGAGATCCAACAGATGATTGTAATAGGAAATCAACCCATACTTGTGGTGGTTGTAGCCAGACAAGAGTCGTTCGTTGAAGTGATAATACGAAGAAGGATAGATTCCAAATTCCTTTCTTGATTTAGCTCCCAGGGCCAATGGCTCACTGCGAGCGAGAAGCAGCTCTCCGTATTCCACGGCGTGGTCATAGGCTTGCTCCGTATCTTTGTCAAACCAAATTCCAAGATTTTTCAGTTGAACCTCTTGAGTCATTTTGGCCTGCTCACTGGCCACGACAGCTTGTTTCATCTTCGCGCGTGCGTTGTTGAGTCCCTGTTCGTCACCGTTTCGAAGGGCCTCAAGCAATGCTTCTCCAGCTGTCGTCAAGGTGTAAAACGGCGTCAAAGCCAGCGGAAGCGGTGCTACCACGTCCTGTAACGTGATGCGAAACGATTGCACCTCCCCATCCATGTCTTTGTAGATCCGCTCGGCTTGTAGTAGTATTTCGAAAAGACGCTTTTGCTGTGGGTCTGTTTGCTGGTCTCGAGCGACATATTCGACCAACAACTCTCCCAGTTCCAGCAGTTCCAGCGACAAGTACCAGATCTGGTCCCGAATCGGATTGAGCCTCACTTGGTCGGCTTGGCTCAAGGCCTGGCTGTTTTGAGTTCTCTGGTAAAGACGTTGAAGATCAATCCCTTGCGAGAGGTCTTCGCTGGTGTGGGTGCATGTTCCTTGCAAAAACGTGTGCAGGTGCTTGTCTCGAATGAAGTCCTGGAGTTGAAATACAAAAGCAGGACTCCGCTGGTCAACTCTGGCAAGGAGCGCTTCTTGGTTCAGCGATTCGAGCCGAGGTCGAAATTCCTGCAACAGATGCAAGCACTCATTTGAAAAGTCTATATAATGATTAATAGCGATGTGGCGTTGGTCATCGGCTGGCAGAATGGGCGACGGAACTAGCGTGCTCACTTCTTCGGCATGGCTTGCCGGGAGGGAAGCTATTCCTTTGGGCACCCACATCAGTATCCAAATGAGGCACAGAAAGCGCAGTCGGGGGTGTTGACCAAAATATTTTATCAGAAGCATGGGAGCGCGACAAGAAGAGCGATGAGAAAGATTATGATCAGAACTGATTGCCATTGCGGAATCTTGAGACGATATTCAATAAAATATCAGGTTGGGGGCGCATCAGCTTTAGCGCCTTTCTTACAAAGTGTGGCTAGTATTTTATCCCCAATCCGGACGAAGTTTTCGGCTTCATCAAGCCATTCCAAGCCAAAGGAGCCATATGTTGTACTACCCACGGTTTGCTTAAGACAGCACGCTTTTCCTCATTCGATAAAAGCGTCAATCGCTTGTATCGCGCCTTTTGAAAGGCGATGTCCTTCACTCCATCTCTAGAAAGATCAGCATTTCCCCCACCTAAATCATCCTTCGCTATGGTATCATTGGCGAAAATGCATGCACTCGAGCTTGTTTGCCGGCCCCTTCGTGCGCAATATAAAGCGTGCCATCTCGCCCAAAACACATGCCCTCTGGCTGCGGAAATAAATCTGGATCCAAGGATTTCACATGAAGAAGTAGTCCCTCTCGGCTATATACCAAGAGGGCCTTGCCAACTGAAGCAACCACATAAATGTCTCCCGTTTGAGGATGTACTGCAATCGCAGAAGGCTTGAAACTGCCCTTTTTGTTGGGGTCAAAGGATTGGCGCATGGCAGCCAGGCCCTCCGG
>DAITMB010000111.1:0-5514 GCA_036835375.1 Bacteroidota bacterium | reverse complement strand
TTTTCGCCTCCGCACGCTCACCCGATGATGCTGCAAACCGATAGAGCTTACCATCGCTGCGAAGCACCCAAATGGTGTCCTCCACAAGCGTAATCCCCTCATAATCACCACCTCCCGCAAATCGAATCTTTGCTTTTGCCTCTCCTGTGGCCAAATGAAGCTGGTACACAATCCCTTTTTCATCCTCGATCATGTACAGCACACTATCTCCCGCCATACAAATACCGGATACTTCCACCAAAACCCTCGGCAGCGGATAGGTCTTGCTGGGCTTTGACAAATCGTAAAGAAAAGGGCTTCGAAGAGAGTCGGTTGCCGCGATATAAGAAGCAAGACTCAGGGAATCCGAGGAATCAGGGCTAGATGTGGTCCTCTCCTCGCAGGCAGCTGCCTGGGTTGCGAGCAAGACAAGAAAAAAGAATAAGGTACTCCGCATAGGTGTGAGCCGATCAGTCCATGCCACATGGGCCACGCGCGCTTTGCGCGAGCGTCATCAACGGAAGATACGGAAGCTTCGATAAAGCACCGAATCACACACCCTTCGTCAACAAAATCAGTTCCTCACGAATGATGTCCAGCAACTGGTCACTGATACCATTGAACTGGGAGATAAGCTGTGCCAATCGCTCAGTGAGCTGTCCAGTGGCGGCAAGGTCTTCGATTTCCTGCGCCATGGAAATCAGATGTTGGTTTCCCAAAATCTGTAGTGAAGACTTGTACTTGTGTGCAGATTTGCTCACAGCGGCGAGATCTTTGTCCGAAAACTCCTGATTAATTTTCTCGATCAATTGAGGGGATTGCACTGCGATCATCTCCAGAATCTCTTGCATGAATGCAGCATCATCACCGCTCAGCATTCTCAGGGGGGTCAAATCAATGACCAATTGGGGATATGGCATCTTCCTACAACTTGTTGAAAATGGGCACCGCGCCCAATCACTCCCCAAAACACTGACGAATTTTCAATTAAATTAAATTCCAATTCATGTTTAGTTTACAATAAATAAATTACGAATTATCGACATACAACAAGCCCCGGCACTCGCAATAATTCTCTTCCGGAATTTTTCCTTCCTGTAATAATGCTCCCGGATGTTGTCTTTGAAGATTGCCCAAGACCTTCCACCTTCGTACCGTAGCAACTATATCTACCAGCACGAATAGATCTTTCATGAACCACTCCTATCTCACCCGTGTATTCATCATCGAAGACGACCCCATATTTGCTCGGGTCATCTCCCACTCTCTGAGCGGCCACGACAACTACGAAATTCAAGTATTCAATAGCGGGGCCGAATTTTTCAAATCGCTACATCTCAATCCCGACATCGTGAGCATTGACTACAGCTTGCCGGACATGAACGGGTTGGAAATTCTAAAACGAATCAAAACATTCAACCAAGATATCGCCACCGTGATCCTTTCTGGGCAAGAAAAGGTGGACGTGGTGGTGAATGCCTATAAAGAAGGTGCCAATCACTACTTGATCAAAAATACCAACGCGCCCATTGAGTTTGCTCAAATTGTCAAAAACCTCAGCAAATCCGTCGGCCTGCGACGCGAGGTAGAAAATCTACGCGACCAAATCATTGATCGCAATCGGTATGCGAATGTGATTGGGGAGAGCAACGAAATACTCAAGGTCCTCAAGCTCATTCAAAAGGTAGAAAAAAGCAATATCCAGGTACTCATCACCGGGGAAAGCGGAACAGGCAAAGAAGTGATCGCCAACACAATCCACTACAATTCACCAAGAAAACGACATCCTTTTGTCGCGGTAAATGTCGCAGCAATCCCTCCGGACCTCATTGAGAGCGAGCTATTCGGACACGAAAAAGGAGCCTTCACTGGCGCGATCGGTAGAAGGATTGGCAAATTCGAAGAAGCAAATGGTGGAACCATTTTCCTAGATGAGATTGGCGAAATGCACATGGAGCTTCAAACAAAACTCCTGCGCGTGCTACAAGAAAACAACGTCACCCGCCTCGGTTCCAACAAAGAAATTGGTCTGGACGTGAGGGTGCTGGCGGCCACGAATAAAAATTTGAGCCAGCGTGTCAAGGAAGGAAAATTTCGTGAAGACCTTTACTATCGACTTCAGGGATTTCTTATCCCACTACCTCCTTTGTGCGAGCGAGGAAACGACGTGTTGATCTTGGCGAAGCACTTTCTCCGGGAGTTCTGTAAGCAAAACCGAATGCCCGAAACGACCTTTTCGGCGAATGCCGCTAAGACGCTCCTTCACCATCCCTGGCCGGGCAATGTGCGCGAATTGAAGGCTACGGTCGAACGAGCGGCCCTGATCGCAGATACCAATCTCATCGGTGAAGACGACTTGGTTTTCTCTGAGGCGATTTACGGATAGAAATTCTCCGTCCACTTTTTCAATCGGTCGGCTTGCACAAGGTGCATAGGTTTTCGTTCCTTCCTTTGTCGAGTTGGAGGATTCACGTTGCGAAAGTTGGCGCTTGAGGGGAGAGACCATTATCTTAGAGAATCATCCAGATCCTTCTTCTCCTATGCGTCGATACGGCTTGTTAGGCAAATCATTGAAGCACAGCTTCTCCAAACGGTATTTCTCCGAAAAATTTTCCCGAGAAGGTATCAATGCGACGTACGAGCTATTTGAATTGGCGAAAATCGAAGACTTTCCAGCATGGTGGCGACAACAACCTTCACTATCGGGCCTGAATGTGACCATTCCTTACAAGGAGCAAATCATTCCTTATCTCGATGAACTATCGCCTGAGGCAGCAGAGGTAGGTGCCGTGAATACGATCCTGCCTACTCCCCGAGGCTTGATCGGCCACAATACCGATGTGGTGGGCTTTGAAGAATCTCTTCGAAATGCTTGGCAAGGGCCTTGGCCCCCTGCTGCCTTGATTTTGGGTAGTGGAGGCGCCGCCAAGGCAGTGGTCTATGTGCTGCGCCAGCGCCTCGGCATCGCCGACGTGCGGGTGCTCTCTCGCCAACCGATCCGGCCGGAAGATCTCTCCTATGACCAAGCGCCCCTACTAGAGTGGGGGCGGTATCTTTTGGTCGTAAACACTACGCCGCTCGGCATGTTTCCAGAGGTGGATCGGCTTCCAGATCTTCCTTATCATTTGTTTACCTCGCGCCACCTCGCCATGGACCTTATCTACAATCCCGAAGTAACTGCCTTTATGCAAGCTGCTGCCGTGCAAGGGGCAGCCACTTGTAATGGGATGGAGATGCTACTGCTCCAAGCGGAGAAAGCGTGGGAAATCTGGAATGCCGCATTGTAGCAGGTAACTACCACATGAACGCACCATTTTTTTCTGAAAGCCACGCCATCGTCATGCCTCGAGCTGAGATCTGGTGGGTGCCAGATTTCCTTTCCGGCGAGGAAGCCGACCACTATGAGTCGCAGCTACGAGACAGCCTGCAATGGGAGCAGGGGCAAGTAAGGATGTTTGGCAAATGGGTCCTGGAACCCCGGCTCACGGCGTGGTATGGTGACCCAGGCGCGAGCTATACCTACGCCGGTAAGCAGCAGAAGCCACTTCCCTGGAACCCTGGCCTGTACGATCTTAAATTGCGAATCGAGTCCCAATGTGGCATTTCTTTTAACTCGGTGCTCGCCAACTACTATCGATCGGGACAAGACAGCATGGGCTGGCACAGCGACGACGAACCAGAACTGGGGAAGCATCCTGTGATCGCCTCCCTCAACCTTGGAGCGACACGGCGCTTTCAATTTCGCCTAAAGTCCGACAAAGCCCATAAAGTAGAATTGCAGCTATCGCACGGGGGTCTCCTCTTGATGGCTGGCGACACCCAGCACCATTGGCAACACCAAGTCCCAAAGACTTCGCGTCCCATCGCCGAGCGGATCAACCTCACTTTTCGAATGGTGTACCATCAGTCAGCGACCGAGTAGGGATTGGTCCGTCACTCCCCGACACTCATTCGACCAGGGCTTCCTTTTTCTCTAGCCAAAAGTTATTGAACCCTTCTCCGATCACCAAGCCCAATTTTTGAGATTGGACCAATTCCAGTACAGCAAGAAAGCTGAAGACGATAAAGATCCTGTCCTTTTCTTCGATGACAAAAGAAACGAAGTCCACGCGATCTTGCAAAAGGACCCGCTCCAGTAGGCGGTTCTTTACTTCATCGAGGGAATAGGGATACTTTCGGATCACGTGGACCGGCGCTTTGATATCGATTTGGTGGCGTTCCCAGATGCGCTTGAAGGTGCGCATGATCATGAATAAATCCAGCCCGACCAGTTCTTCTTCGGGATGGTCGCTTTGCAAAAATTCTTTTTCCTCAGTAGCGGTATAGCCTCTTTTCTCGCGCTCGGACTGAGATACTTCGAGAAAAGCAATCTCCTCCAACACAGCCTTGTAGCGCTTGTATTCCAGCAGACGCTGCACCAATTCCTCCCGGGGGTCAATCGCTTCGCCTTCTTCGTTGAGTTGGGGTCGCGGCAGGAGCATTTTCGCCTTGATGCGCATCAGCGTACTCGCCACCAAAATGAATTCAGAGGCCATCTCCATGTTCATGGCATCCATCTGGTGGACGTAGGCGAGAAAATCTTCGGTGATGCTCGAAATCGGAATATCGTAAATGTCAATTTCGTCCCGCTCAATGAAGAACAAGAGCAGGTCAAATGGCCCCTCAAATTGGGGTAACAGGATGCGATAGGTGTCTTGACTTTCGCTCATGTGAAATGGGCGTCGGGGCCAGTGTTATTCTAATGAATCGAGTTGTTCTTGGGCTTTCTGCTGGAAGGGTCCCTCCACCCCGGCGATGTTGCGAAAGAGCACCTTGGCTCTGCGCGTTTTGCCATCTTGTAAATATGCTTCAGCCAAGGCCCATTGAGCCTCGAAATACACGGAAGAATCCGATTGTTCCATCGTTTTTTCCAGCCAAGAAATGCCGGCCTTGATCTTTCCTTGTTTCAGCAGTGACTGACCTAGATAATAGGTGGCAATCGCATTTTCAGAATCCGACAACAGCAGTTCTTCCAAGATTGTCTCGGCTCCGGTAGCATCTCCCAATTCGTAGGCTGTGATCGCCCTGAGCAATAGATCATCTAAATAAGCTGCTTTGGATTCTTCTCCAAAAGCCTTGTCTTCGGCCTGCTGAGGGCTAGGTGCCTGACCTGACACAGAGAATGGCTCCGAGCGCTCTTTCTCTTTCCGGCTTGGTGCTTCCATCGCCTTGTTCTCCCCGCTGCGGGCAGACGGAGGCGCTGCAGCCATTCCATCGGACAGCTGATATCGCTGGCCATTGGTGTTGGAATCGGTGAGGACACTTGTGGAAGGCATTGCCTTCGGGGCACCGGGCAGTGGGCTACTAGCGCGTGCAGAAGAAGTTGGGCCTACTATCTCCTGAAGTTCATCGAAATCCTCTTCCAATTCTGATTCTCCTCCTTCGGCCAAGAGCTCATCCAATCGCCAATCATCGCTGGGATCACTTCCCGGGGCGGACTGGCCGAGATTCATCATGTCATCCTCCAACTGCTGATCACTGTAAAAATCTTCTTCG
>DAITMB010000110.1:0-17090 GCA_036835375.1 Bacteroidota bacterium | reverse complement strand
CCTCGAACCGTTTCCTGTTTAACTTTCTAAATAGATGTGTAGCACCCACACTTCTTGCCCTCGAAGCTCCCATTGAAATCGGCTCAGTGGTGCAGGGGGGGGACCATCAATTACTTCCCCGTGTTCATTATAACGCCCTTCATGACAGGGGCAGGCAAATTCCCGTTCTCGCGGTTTCCACGCTACTGTACACTTCTTGTGTGAGCAAACCAGCGAAAACACTGTCAACTGGCCGTCCCCTCCCGGAAGGGCGATGATATCGTTCCAATTAAATTCCTTTTGAACGAACCCCTTCTCTTCTAACTCCGGAAGCGTGCACAGCAGCATTTCTTGATCGAAAATCAAAGAGCATCCCGGAGCACTTGCTGCTACCAAGCCAGCACTCAACGCGCAACTACGGTGAAGAAAATCTTTTCGGGTCATCGAAAATCCAGGTCAAAAGGCTGGGTAAAGAATCGAAGGTGCGTACTACTCGTAGCATTCGCTACAAAAGTCACTCTACAACGGATTCATGGAGCGCTGGGGTTGAAGCCAGCCAGCTCCTTCGCAGAAGGTATTTTCCCAGAATATCAAACTCCAAATTCACTGGTTGATCTTCTCTCAGCGCATGAAAATTTGTGTGCTCCCACGTGAAAGGGATGATCGTGACCGTGAAAAAATCCACTCCAGCTTCCACGACCGTGAGGCTTACCCCATTTACACAAATTGATCCCTTGTCCACCAAGAGGGCAGCAAACTCTGTTGGAAATCCGATTCGGATCATCCATGAACCTTCACGGGCAGCGATCTGTTGGATCTGTCCTACTGCATCTACATGCCCTTGCACTATGTGCCCATCAATCCGGGCCCCGAGTCGCATACATCGCTCAAGATTGACGGCCTTGCCAGTGGTCCAGGTTCGCAAATGAGTCCTCTCCAAAGTTTCTTGTACCGCCGTCACCCGATACAGATAAGTTTGCGATTCCTGAGAGAGAATTTCTGTCACGGTGAGGCACACACCATCGTGGGCGATGCTCTGGTCCACACGTATAGGGTCGTCTTCTCGAAAGCGAGCGCGAATGCAAAAGTGTCGGTTATTACCTTCTTCTTCTACCCACTCGATGTGGCCGAGCGATTCAATGATTCCTGTAAACATGCAATGAGGGGATTAACGCATCAACTGAACCCAGCCCCGAAGCTCGCGCGGCGTATTGCCGGAAAGCCCAAGCTCCTCGTAACGAAGGTAGTAGTAATAGACGCCTTCTGGTGCTGGTCGAGAACTAAATCGGATACTGCCATCCCATAACTGCTCAATGTTGGTTGTGGTTTCGTAAAGCTTGCGTCCCCAGCGGTCGAAAATGTGAATTTCTTTCAAAATCACATCCTGATACGATACTGGACGCAACACATCGTTGAACCCATCGCCGTTCGGAGTGAAAATATTGCTCATCACCAGCGCAGGACAATAGTCGACGCAAGCTGGTTCGGAGAGTTGGCTCACATTCCCAAGGGTATCCGTAGCGGTGGTCGCGTAGCATCCCGCAAAGTCTTGTCCACCACCGCCTACAACTACGACCGTCGTATCAGCGCCAAAGGCATTGTAATCCAATCGGGCAACTTCCATGTAGGGGCCTTCGGCACGTTGAGCAAATTTTACAGAAATGAAGTCCGTATCTCCTGCACATCCAGGGTCAGCCTTTGTCACTTTGACTGAGAACACCTGTGTCTCACAATCTCCGGTCACTTCCACGCTAGGCGGACAAGGAGGCTCTTCATCTCTGGCAAAAGAGCAAGAGATCTGCGAATCGTTGATGAGCACGGGCTTGACTCCAGGCACATTGTGACTTCCCGTGGAGCGAATAAAGTAGCAATACTCTAGGTTGGGATTCAGGCCCAAGTCATCGTAGGTGTGGGTGGTAGAACCTGTGCCGCCAACAGTCGCAATCGGAAGGAAGGGGCCGCCATTGTCTGAGCGAAAAATTTCATAGCTACTATTGGCCCAAGGCACATATTCGGACCATCTCAAAAAGATGTTGTTGTTGTCGCCTTCGGTGAGCAAATAAATCGAAGAGCCAATATTCACTGTTTGATCTATCGGAATGCGCTTGTCCAAACCATCGAATATTTCGACACGATAGTTATATCCTCTCGATTCGGTATCAATGCCCATGTCTGTAAATGTGGTATCTTCGTAGGCTAGGTTGGCGACTTCTATCGCTGGGAATCCATTGTTGTTAGCACGATAGAGACGGTAGCGATAGGGTGTCGGGAAAAATTCGTCCACCACAGGCACCGACCAACTAATGAAGATTTCCCCATTGTTGAGACCTGTCACGGAGACACTATCATTGGTCAAAAAGAGGTTGTCAGACACCAATTCCAGACATACTAGATTGGTCGCACAGCTTTCGAGAATGGGAAGATCTGGATTCACCTGGTCTGTGTACATGGCCGTGACGACGTAGCAGATTTCTCTTCCAAACTGGTCTTCAAGATCATCTAGTGAGTCAAGGTAGGTCGTGTTGGTCCAGTCGGTCTGATAGCTGATTAAAGTAAAGCCAGCGAGCTCAGGAGAGACTTCACAGCACACGGTATCTTGGCTAAAGTCACCGCCGTTAATTTTTCGATAGACGTTGTAGCCCGCCACCCGATCGGAGCAAAAAGTAGGTGCCCAGGAAAGGGAAACCGTGCGAGAACCCTTGGTAATCGTCAGGTCAGTAGGGGGGGGAGGCACCACTCGAATGGAGACAGCTTTGTCAGCGGTCAAAGTGGTTGACAGAGAGACATTAGAGCTATAGCCCTTGTTGTCCGTCGCATAAAAGTCCACTTGGTAGTCGCTCTTGCGGATGTTGTCGCAAGCCGCTCGCCACACCACAGTTCCAACCACTGTGTCCACCGGCTGGTTGTCACCATTGTTCAGGGTAGTCACTGGTAGGGTAGAAAAGCCGATGCTCGTGCCATTCACTGGGTCCACCACTACACCACCAAAGGTGGCTGGGTTGCCGATGAGGGAAAAAGGTCCGTTGTTTCCGAGGCCACCGTTGTTGAGCTCAAAATACAGAGAATCGTTTCCATCCGGATCCCAAGATCTCACCCTAAAGCGCAGGGTGTCTCCTGCATATACACAGGTATCCGAGATGGTTTCTATGATAGGGGGATTGTTCTCTGTATCGATCACATCAATGACCATGTCACGAAACACGTATCCCAACAAAAAGCCATCTCGCCATTCTTCCACGTAAAAGGCCAGATTGAATTTTCCAATCCTGGAAGGAAATTCCCAAGTGATCACGCCCGTTTTGGAGTCAATCGTGAGCGAATTTCCCGCTCCAAAAGAAGGATCATCCGGATACAGAAAGGAACTAATGGGAATTGGTGCGATGCCCACCCCGACATATTCGAGTGATGGGCTAAGGTAAAACACTAAGCTATCTCCATCTGGGTCAAATGCGCCTGGATTGTGTGTCCACCTTTTTCCAATAGCAGCATCGTCAAGGGGGCGATTGAGGAGTATGGGCGTATTATTTCCGCCAATGATGGGAGGAGAAATCTGTAGGATGCTTTGTAGAAAAAAAGTGATGTTTTGTGCATTATCAATGTTCTCAATATTCGCCAATCGATTGGGGTCATGATATCGAAACTCATAGATTCCCTGTCCTGGAAAAATATAGTCAACTCTGTAGATATTTTCCTTGATGCTGCCTTTCACTGGGATACCGTTTCTCGGTGTGCCATTGGCGTTGCAATCATTGGGCAAAGAAGTCATGAGGGGACCATTTGACCGTGGAATACCCTCAAGCACCGTGAGTAGGGTATAGACCCTCACGTTTCCATTGAACGCCACGCTATAAATCTCTATGTCAGCAGCGCAGCGATCTACTCCCGCAGGTGCTGGATCGGTGTAGGTCGTTAAGGTGAGGGTGTATTGGTTGGGATTGTTGGGATTAGATTGCTCTGCGGTGATCTGGCCAGCCAGATTATGGGTAGCGAAGAGGGTGCTAGTCAGACCAAAAAAAATTGCCGTTAAGCTGGCAACGAATAGAAAGCGGGGTAGCGGGCGCATAGGAATGTTTGGGCTGTGAGTGCGGGCAAGACGATATGGTGTCGTGCTGAGATAGCAAAAATCCTTGGTAAAATAGCTGGAAATCAAAAAGAATGCCCAGTATTTTCTGGAAAGCATTCACAGAGAGCTCCAACAAACAAGATTTTTTCAAGAACAGCAGAACTTTAACAGTACATTCATTCGCGTAGTCAAAGTATTAGGCTGAACTGATTGGTGATACTCCCCAAAAACGAATGTTAATACCGGAGGTTCTACAAAGAACTTTATTCGCTGGGAAATTCTGCCTCAATCGCTCTTCGCAATGAATGTCCAGTGCTTAGTTATAAAATATGTACATAAATTCTTTATTCCCTCTTTCAATCACGTAAAATTATAGTAACTTCGCAGCCTCATTCGTTCTTCCTCCTGAAATTCCGCTTCGGGAGATCAATCGGGAAGCCCCAAGCCGCCAACGATTTTGTCGATGGCTGGTTGCAAATCTTTGCAAAAACTCCGTACTTGCACAGCCATTTCATAGAGCAAGCAATTTTACGATGGACTCAAGAAGTTACAAAACGCTATCGGCCAATAAGAACACTGTCGAAAAGCAGTGGTTGGTAATCGATGTAGAAGGCAAAGTGCTGGGCCGCGTAGCAAGCCAGATCGCCAGCATCCTCAGAGGAAAGCACAAGCCTTCCTTCACGCCCCATGTGGATGCAGGAGATAACGTCATCGTGATTAACGCTGACAAAGTACGTCTCACTGGAAATAAGTGGAATCAGAAGGAGTACATTCGCCACACTGGTTATCCGGGAGGACAGCGCACTGTAGTGGCCTCTACCATGCTTGCCAAGCATCCTGAGAGAGTCATTGAAGCTGCCATCAAAGGTATGCTTCCCAAAAATCGCTTGGGCGCTCAGCTCTACCGCAACCTTCGGGTGTACGCCGGAGCAGAACACCCACATGAGGCACAAGAACCTCGAACATTTGAACTCTAATTCACAGAGATAGATCTTCACACGATGAGTCAATACGTAACAGTAGGCCGGAGAAAGCGAGCAATCGCTAGGGTGTTCCTTCAAGAAGGAGGATCTGGCAACATTGTCATCAACAAGCGCACCCTGGAAGAGTATTTTCCGGTGGATCTTTTGGCTCTCAAAGTGACCGACCCGTTTCGTGTCGCTGATTTGAGCAAGACTGGATATGATGTTCAGGTGAATGTGAATGGCGGCGGAATCAAAGGCCAAGCAGAGGCGATTCGCTTGGGTATCAGCCGGGCACTCACAGAGATTAGTGAGGACAATCGACCCGCTTTGAAAAAAGCAGGATTTCTCACCCGGGATTCCCGGAAGGTGGAGAGGAAAAAACCAGGTTTGAAGAAGGCGCGTAAGAGCAGCCAGTTTTCTAAGCGTTAATCGAGGCATCACACCGATATGCAATTACCAAGCTACCAGAATTTGTTGGAGGCGGGCGTTCACTTTGGACACCTCCGCAAAAAGTGGAATCCCCGCATGGCTCCTTATATTTTCATGGAGCGGAATGGGATTCACATCATCGACCTGAATAAGACGCATCGGATGCTCGATGAGGCCGCACGTGCCGCCAAGCAACTTGCGATCTCTGGACGTAAAATCCTTTTCGTCGCAACCAAAAAGCAGGCGAAAGATATCGTGGAGATGGAAGCCAAGCGCGTAGGGATGCCATTTGTAACTGAGCGCTGGCTTGGAGGGATGCTCACCAATTTCGCCACTGTGCGGAAAAGTATCAAGCGAATGAAGAACATCGACAAAATGAAAGTCGATGGGACCTTCGAGCGAATCAACAAGAAAGAAAGACTCATGCTTTCTCGTGAGCAAACCAAACTCGACCGTGTACTCGGTGGAATTGCTGACTTGAATCGCCTTCCTTCAGCGCTTTTTGTGGTGGATATCTCCAAGGAGCACATCGCCATTTCTGAAGCCAAGAAGCTCAATATCCCCACCTTCGCAATGGTTGATACCAACAGCGATCCGAATTTGGTGGATTTCCCCATTCCTGCGAATGACGATGCAGCGAAGTCTGTGCAGTTGATCCTTCGCACAATCTCTGACGCGATTGCTGAAGGTCTCGAAGAGCGTAAGAAGCGCAAAGAGGATGACCGCGTTCGCCGCGAAGCTGACCGCCAGCGTGGAGAGGGAGAAGGGGAAGTAGAAGTGGACCAAGAGGTCGAAGTCGTAGATTGATCCTCGTTGAGAAATAAGTTATATACTATGCCCCTCCCTTCCGGAGGGGCATTTTTTATGTACTTTTTTCAATCATCCATGCATCTGTTTCCCTTGCTAGCGATCGAAAAGCGAGAGGAGTGCTACAAGACATCAAAGCAAAAAGTAAATCCTACAATTCCCCTATGGACAACAACAGGCTGCGTTTTCCGGGCAATTTCGAGCCTGGGAGTAGTCTTTCAAGGAAAATTTCCTTACATTCTGACACAAAGATTGATTTCTCATCTCGAAAGCAAAGGTCCAGCAAAGAAATCAATGCCATTTTCCACGACTACACTCACTCCGAAATATAAAAAGTCATGAATGCCATCATTGTCATTACAGTTCTTTTAGCTGTCGGATTGTTAGCTTATTGGGCCATCAAGCGAACCCTCGCAGAAGACACTGGCAGCAGCAGAAAAGTGCGGAGGGTTTCAAAAAGAAGGTGATGCGCCTCGAGTACTGAAGCAATTGAATTGCGCCAGATGCGCTCACAACCCGCTGCCACACTCTACGCACTCGTATTGTCCAAACGATCGATCTGATGTAGCACTCGTTTTGAATGCTAGCTACCAGCGGAGATCCTTCCATCGTGTTGAGATGGGTGTTGTTTCCGCTGCGAAATCAACAGAAGACGACTTTTTTTTCGTATCTTCCGACTCTGTTTCGTCGTGCAAGCAGGGGCAGTCTCGCCGTGTATGGCAACAAGGGCAGGAGTCAGAATGAAAGATTCTGCCATTCTTTTGAGCCCGGCTCCAACCGATCCCCAAAAGCAACCGTTTCAGGAAAAGTCTCAGAATGTTTTGTGGCAGTTTCCTTTTATCCGTTGCCGCGACCTTCCATAACCTTATGCAGGCCATGCCAGATGTACCGCCAATCAAGCAGCAAGAAAGAATCGACGAGGTGAGAGAATTGTTTTCTAATTACCTCGACGGAAAGGGGCAGCGGAAAACGCCTGAGCGCTTCGCTATATTGGAGGAAATCTATAGTCGCTCCGACCATTTCGATGTGGAGTCCCTGTATATTCACATGAAAAACAAAAACTACCGGGTGAGTCGTGCTACCGTGTACAACACCTTGGATCTTCTCGTGGAGTGCGACCTCGTGAAGCGTCATCAGTTTGGGACGACTCAGGCACTCTACGAAAAATCCTACGGTTATAAGCAGCATGACCACATGATCTGCTCCGAGTGTGGGAAGGTCATGGAATTTTGCGACCCAAGACTCGGAGAAATCGAGAAAACCATCGCCCAAATCCTGGATTTCGAAGTGAGCCATCATTCGCTGACTATTTACGGACATTGCCGTAAGGACAGCTGCGAAGGTCGCCGTCGCGCTTCGTAGCCATGCCATGGTTCATGGCTAATCAGGAACGCCGCCAAGATAACGCTACATTCTTATTTTGTCTCTTCGGCCAACTTGCTTGCAAGTACTCAGAACAAGCTTTTGCACGGATCCCGCGTCAGAAAACCCCACATAGCCCGTTATGCTCGATTTTCTATTCGAGTCTGGGTCCCTTTCATCCCAGACTCTCATGCCCTTCGCACAAAGTCCCGGCGCAATCTCTGATGATTTATTTCGTCGGCGTTCCTGAGTGTTTGCTTCTCGCTTTACTTTTGTGATTACTTTAAAAGCTTTCTGCCCCTCTGTATCTTTTTCCATCGACACACCCTAATTTGACTTCACACGCATCATGGAGTTTTCCTTCGAATCTGCCGGAAATATTGGGATTTTTCACTTGAAAGGGAATCTCATCGGCGAACATGACGGTATGTCCCTCGCAGAATCCTTCTCTCAGCACCTCTCCCATGGCACCAAGGAGTTTGTTGTGGACCTCGGAGATTTGCAACATATCAATAGCAGCGGTTTGGGTGTTCTGATCACCCTTCTCACCAAAGCCCGCAAAGTAGGCGGCGATGTACACCTTGCCAATCCGAGTAGCTACATTCGCAACCTACTCGTGATTACCAAATTGAACTCTATCTTTCACGTACACACTTCACAGCAAGACGCATTGGCAGCCTTGGGATAATTCTCCCCGGGAACACGGCTGGCAGGGGCCTTTGGGATCCTGCCAGCCTATGGTGTGTTGTTTTTAAATTATCAGCTATCATGGATGTTTTACTCGGGTTGCAATGGGGAGATGAGGGAAAAGGGAAAATAGTGGACGTATTGGCTCCCCAATTCGACATTATCGCGCGCTTTCAGGGAGGACCGAATGCGGGGCACACGCTCGTCATCAACGGGAAAAAATTTGTACTTCACCTGATCCCCTCCGGGATTTTTCATCCTGGAAAGCAGTGTCTCATCGGCAATGGCGTCGTGTTAGACCCGGTGACCCTGCGCAAAGAGATTGAGAAGCTCCTGCCGCTCGTGCCCGATATTCGGGATCGATTGCTTATTTCTCAGCGTGCGCACCTCATCCTTCCTTCTCACAAGCTACTCGACGCGGCTTCCGAACACGCCAAGGGCGACCAGAAAATCGGCTCTACCCTCCGTGGAATTGGACCGACCTACATGGACAAAACTGGTCGCAATGGGCTTCGCGTGGGCGATATTCTTAGTACAGACTTCCTGGAAAAATACCGAGCACTTCGTCACAAGCACGAAAATATGCTCCAGCACCTTTACGAATTTGAATATGACCTCTCAGGTTCGGAGGAAGAATTTCTTGATGCCATTACTTTCTTGCGGCAATTCGCCTTTGTGCATTCAGAGCACTATCTCCACCAAGCGATGAGAGAAGGGAAGCGAATTCTAGCCGAAGGCGCACAGGGCACCTTGCTCGACATAGAGTTTGGGTCCTATCCTTTTGTGACAAGTTCCAATACCACCAGCGCCGGAGCCTGTATCGGGCTGGGTGTGCCGCCGCAGCAGGTGGGACGAGTGTACGGGATTTTCAAGGCGTATTGTACCCGCGTGGGAAGCGGTCCTTTTCCTACGGAGCTAAATAATGAATTGGGTGAAAAAATCCGGCAGGAAGGCGGTGAATTCGGAGCCACTACTGGTAGACCTCGTCGCACGGGATGGCTTGACCTTCCGCTGCTCAAATACGCTGTGCGGCTTAACGGCGTGACGGACCTGATTATGACCAAAGCTGATGTGCTCTCTGCTCTCGATGAAATCTGTGTGTGCACGGGTTATCGTTTGCCAGATGGCAGGATCACCGATGAAGTTCCTTTTGAACTCAGTTCAGGGGTGGATCCTATATGGGAAATCCTTCCTGGCTGGCAAAAAGACATCACGGCACTCACGCACAAGGAGGCGCTTCCGGCAGAATTAAAGGATTACATCCAGTATCTTGAGCAGGCCATGGGTATTCCGCTCACGTATCTTTCGCTGGGACCAGATCGGGAGCAGATTTTAGAGATGAGACAAGTGGTAGCAAGTTAATGCTTACGAAGTTCGCTCAGTCTTCGAGGTAGTGCCACATGATGCGACTCCGCTCAATGAAGGGGTTAGTAAATGTCGAGAGAACTTTCCACTTGGCTTTGTTTTTCTCTCTTCGGTCATTGAGGGTGGCCCGGTCCAAAGCCGTGAGTAGCTTGCCGTATTTTTTGCGGAAAAGGTCGATTCGACTAAAATGGCGCTCCAAGCTTTCGATCGAGAAAATCATGCCGTCGGTATAGACCGCGTCCTGACCGTGCATCACCGTGTTGCGCAGCTCCCTAAGCTCATCAATCTCCTCACGCTCAATCGTGACCAAGTTGAGGTAGCGCACAAACCACAGCAGATCTGCAATGGGAAAAGATTGAAAGCTCCCCAGGGTTTCGAGCCACTTGAGGTGCTTTTCGCGCTGGGTCTTCTTCAATTGCTCCTGATAATGGGCTTGCAGCGGCCCGTCGAAGCGCTTGACACTACTCTTGTAAAATTCGATCATGTCCTCATTGGTAAATCCTTTAAGGACGAGGAGTTCGCGTAACTTTTTTTCAAAGTCCAACAGGTACGCGTAGTAGTACATCAGCACTGGCGTCTTGTTGTAATCGCACAGATGCACGACCCCTTCGATTCGTAGGCCATCCATCACAAAGAGGACGTTGTGAGGGCTCTTTCTGAATTTTTCTAGTGCAGCTGGTGAAAAAATCGCGTCGTGAATATTGACTGAAACATCCGACGTGATGCTAAGTGGCCCTTCAAACTTTCCATCGATGAGCTCGAAGTATGACGGTCGCCGGTCCAGAGAGGGGAGATAGGAAAGCCCCAGGTTGTCGCAAAATGCGATATAATCTAAAACGGCGTTGTCACCCTCGTTGGCTAGCTGAGGATCATAATAAAAGAGGTCTCTTTCCATGATACTCTGGAAGTAGAGAGGCTGCAACTGCATGATGGAGGGAAGGCTTAATTTGGATGATATGAAAAGGCAATGCCAACCGTAACGCAATAAGGGGACTACGTTACGGTTGGTTCGTGAATCAATCTATCAAAAAAATAATTGTTAAAATGCACCAGTCAAAAACAAATTCTTGGCAAATTCCATCAAAGTAAGGCTTTTTTACAGCTGCCCAGCACACATACAGAATTATCAGGAGTCCTGCTCAAGATTAGATCACTGCATGAAATGAAGTGCGTGGATCTCCTTGGCCCTCTTGTTTGATGTGCATCGGATCAATTCGCCACCACATTGACCAGACGCCCTTTGACCACGATCACCTTTCGGACGGTCTGCCCATCGATCCACTTGAGCACCCGCTCATCGTTGAGTGCCAGGCGCTCCACAGCCTCAGCATCGGCTTCCGCAGGGACGGTGATTTTGGCGCGTACTTTCCCATTGATCTGCACGGGCATTTCGATTTCCTCCTCTAGCAAATACTGCTCCTCCCACTGAGGAAAGGCAGCCTCCAAAATGCTGGAAGTATGGCCCATCATTTCCCACAATTCCTCTGCAAGGTGAGGCGCGAAAGGTGCCAATGTGATCAAAAGTGGCTCCAAAATGGCCTGCTTGCGACAGTCTAAGCGCGCGAGTTCCTTGACCGCAATCATGTAGGCTGGCACACAAGTATTGAATGCCAAGCGCTCAATACTCTCATCTACCTGCTTGATGCACTGGTGGAGAAGCTTGAGTTCCTCGGGACTCGGCGCCTCTTGTGTTAGGTGCAGATGGTTGTCAAAATCCGTGTAGAGGTTCCAGGTGCGCTTGAGAAAGCTGTGAACACCCGAGATCCCATCGGTATTCCAGGGCTTTGCGATGTCGATGGGGCCGAGAAACATCTCGTAAAGCCGCAAAGTGTCGGCGCCGTATTCGCGGCAAATTTCATCTGGATCTACCGTGTTAAATTTGGACTTGGACATCTTCTCGACTATGGGTACGGTCCGAAACTCACCCCGAGCATTGCTGCGAAAGGAAGAATTGTCCTGAGTTCGCCACTTTTGATAGCCTGAGAGGTTGAGCACATTGTGCTGCACCAAATTCACGTCGGCGTGAATCTGGACGTAGTGGTCGGGGTCATCGACCAAATCAGCAGAAACAAACTCTTGGGTTTCCTTGTGGCGATACATCAATTGCGAAGTTCCCTGTATCATGCCCTGGTTGACGAGCTTGAGAAACGGTTCTTCTACCGGGCATTCGCCGATGTCGTACAGGAATTTGGTCCAAAACCGAGAATACATCAAGTGGCCGACCGCATGTTCAGTTCCACCGACATACAAGTCCACCGGCAACCAGTATTCCAACCGCTTCCGATCAGCAAATACGTCGTCATTGTGTGCATCAACATAACGCAGAAAATACCAACTGGATCCGGCAAGTCCGGGCATGGTATTCAGGTCGCGTGTGCTTCCATCGGGGCGGGAAATCCAATCTTTGGCTCGTGCCAAAGGAGGCAGGCCATCTGGCGAAGGCTTGTATTCGTCGATTTCTGGCAAAGTAAGGGGAAGTTCCGAATCAGGGATGGCCACGGCGATTCCCTCGGGTGTATAAGCGATGGGGGTAGGCTCGCCCCAGTATCGCTGGCGTGACCAGATCACATCACGCTGCCGATAGGTGACCTCCTTTCGTCCTAAGCCTTTCGCTTCGAGCCACTGGATCATGGCTCGAATGGCCTCGTAGCCCGTCATGCCATTGAGAAAGCCAGAGTTGATCATCCTGGCATCTTTGGCATCGTGCGCACCGACAGTGATGTCAGCTCCTTCGGTGACAGGCACAATGTCAAGGTCGAATTTGCGGGCAAATTCCCAATCGCGCTGGTCTCCGGAAGGCACCGCCATGATAGCGCCTGTGCCATATGAAATCACTACATAGTCAGAGATCCAGATGGGGATCTCCGCGCCGTTGACTGGATTGATGGCAAACCCGCCCGTGAACACCCCCGTCTTGGTGGTGTCCGCCATTCGCTCAACTTCTGAACGATTTTTGGCCCAAGCGACATAGGCTGACACGTCTGCCTGCTGCGATGGGGTAGTAATTTTTTCGAGAATGGGATGCTCAGGAGCGACCACCATGAAGGTCACACCAAACAGCGTGTCTGGACGAGTGGTGAAGACTTCTAGGGTGTCAGCGGTACCAGCAACACCAAATTCCACATGCGCGCCTTCCGAGCGACCAATCCAGTGGGTCTGCATGGCTTTCATGGATTCCGACCACTGGAGCGTGTCCAAAGCTGTGAGCATTCGATCAGCATATGCGGTGATCCGCAACATCCACTGCCTCATTTTTTTTCGCTCCACAGGATGACCGCCTCGCTCAGACTTGCCGTCTTTGACCTCCTCATTCGCAAGCACAGTTCCGAGGGCGGGGCACCAGTTCACCGTTGCGAAGTCAAGGTAGGCGATGCGATAGTGCATCAGTCGATCGTGTTGTTCTATGGGGCTCATGGCGCGCCAGTCTTCTGCTGTAAATGGCTTTTTCCATGAACAGCTGGCTTCCAGGCCTGCATTGCCTTGAGCTTCAAAGTGGGCGATTAGGGAATCAATCGACCGGGCTTTTTCTTGAGATTTGTCATACCAATGCCCAAATAATTGGAGGAAAATCCACTGCGTCCATCGAAAGTACGAGGGATCGCTGGTAGAAAGCGTCGCTTCTGGGTCGTAGTGAAAGCCGAGGTTGGACAGTTGCTCTAAGTAACGAGCGATGTTCTTTCGGGTCGTTTCAGCCGGGTGAATGCCTGTATCGATCGCGTATTGTTCCGCAGGCAATCCAAAGGAATCGAAGCCCATTGGATGAAGGACATTGTAGCCTTTGGCACGTTTGAAACGGGTCACAATGTCAGTGGCAATATAACCAAGCGGATGCCCCACGTGCAGACCTGCCCCAGAAGGGTAGGGAAACATATCCAGGGCATAGTATTTAGGCTTGTCGGAGAGCTTCTCGGCCACGAAGGTGCGATTGGCTTTCCACGATTGCTGCCATTTTTTTTCGATCTGCTGAAAGTCGTAGATACCCATGTAGAAGAAAGTGCTGAATAAGGCGGCGGCAGGTTTTTCTGCCGAATATGAGCGCAAGTTACTAGGAATAAGCGACTGTATCCAAGTCATAACTTCAGCGCTAGCGTTGCAGATTCAGACCTAAAATCCCGATGTTTCATAAAGTTTGCGTAACTTATGTCTGAAATGAATGCTTAAGTGATATGAATCTCACCGTTGCTCGTACTTCCCACATGACCAAACCTCTTTTTCTTATTATGGTCGTGTTGCTTGTGAGTACTACCACTCATGGCAAATCTAAAAAAGCCAACTTGGTGGTGGATTTTTCTGAAAATCAGTCCGCTGAGATGCAAAATAATTTGCTGCGCAACCCCGACGGAATCAGCATATTTCGCCAAGGGGATCCGGGCTTTTTTCTCTCCTCTTCGCAACCCATTCCCGTCACACAAGCCTTTCCTTTTTTGACCCTCGCATTTTCGGCGGATATTCTCAATTACGATCCGTCCCTCATTGATATGCAGGTCCGATTTTCTGCTGATGGGTCGAATTGGAATAGCTGGAAGGTCATCTCAAGGTTTAGCGAAGGACCACATATCAAGGACAAATTCGTAGGTGACCTCCTATTTGTGGACACGGTTTTTACATTTTTCCAGTACATGGTTGTGTTCAACAATACCAACCAGTTCGTCACGCCAGTCAAGTTGCGAAATCTGAAGCTGGACTTCTTTTCCCCCGGTGAAATTGTTGCACCGCCGATCGGACCGATCGGGCAACCTTCAGGCCCCATTATTGATGGAGGGAATCCTTCTTCTTGCAAATGCTCCTTGCCCAACTTTGAGAATCGTCTCGACTGGAATTGCCCCGATGGACAAACCCCTTCCTGCGCCCCACCAGAATTTACGACCACAACACACATGATCGTCCATCATTCTGCCGGACCAAATTTTAGCAGTGACTGGGCGGCGACGGTCCTTTCAATCTGGAACTTTCATGTGAATACCAACGGATGGTGCGATATCGGCTATAATTGGATCATTGATCCCAATGGAATCGTTTATGAAGGCCGCGGCGGAGGTGATGAGGTGCGAGGGGCTCACTTTTGTGCCACGAACAGCGGCACCATGGGTGTGTGCCTCCTTGGAAATTTTCAAGACGCACCTCCCACGCCAGAAGCGCTCGAAAGTCTCAAAAAGCTGCTCGCATGGAAAAGCTGCGCTTCCAACCTCCAACCCCTTGGAATGGGGCTCCATGCATCTTCCAGCAAAAATCTTTTCGTTATTTCCGGCCATCGCGATGGTTGCAACACCCTCTGTCCAGGGGATACTTTCTACCCCATGCTTCCCAGCGTTCGCAATGACGTGCATGCTCTCCTTCAGGCTTGTCTTGGCATCAGTTCGATTGAGAAAGAATTGTCACTGCGGCGTTTTGAGATGTATCCCAACCCCGCGTCGGACAATTTGACACTTACTTGGGAACAGGATCTGTCGCAAGAAGGCAGCATTCGGATCGTCAATGTGCAAGGGGCCGCGGTGGTGCAACAGAGCGAGCACTACTTTCCCGGAAGCACCAGTTTTCAGATCAATACCCAGTCTTTGCCAGCAGGGATTTATGTGGTAGAAGTACAAGTAGGCGAGTCTTTCTTGAGAAAGCCTCTCATGGTGCGCCGTTGATCTAATTTATTTATAAAAAATCGCAGCAGAGAGCCATACTCTCCGCTGCGACTGTAGGGTAGCGACCATGTCAAAGATGAGCGAAATGTTCTAAACCTTTGGCTCAGATGGATGCTCAGGATGATCATTGTTCTCCTCTGGCGCATCCTTCGGAATTTCTTCTGTAAAATCGATATAAATGTCCTTGGCAGTGGATTGGGCCTCATTTTTCCATTCCTCCGCCTTCTGCTTTCCTTCTTCGTAGCGCTCGCGGAAAAATTCTTTGTAGTCTTCTGGTTTCATGTCGAGCAAGGAACCGCCATCGCCCACATGCTTCCAAAATACGTTGCCCAGCGCATAGGTCGCTGCTGCCGACAAGCCCACCAACGTGATGCCACCTAAGATGGATCCAATGCCGGGAATGCCTTTGACAAAGGAAGCGCCGATCCTGACAAATAAATTTCCCGTCAGCGCAGCAATCAACGCTTTGCCCGAATCTTCGCTGTAATCTGAGCCATAGAGGTGGGCCAATTGCTTGACCATATCGAGCTGTATCGCCGTAACAGCAGCCAAGTCCAGTACGGGAATCGGAATGAGGCTACCAGCCATAGAATAGGCCGTGTGCTTGCGGATAATATCTTCTGCGGCTTGTGCCTTGGACATACTTTGGGGTTCTTGAGACATGAAGTGTTGGATTAGTGAAATGAATCTACATGGTCGAAAGGCTGCATAAATAAATATGAGCGACCCCGTAGCAGATGTGACCAAGGGACGAAGCTCGTGATGCCTTGGTTGGAATGCTACGTGGACCAGTGCGGTGGGGTTGACATCGTGCAAAGGAATTGCAAGAAAGACAGGGCGAGGAAGGCTGAAGGCGAATTCTGGCAATGCGCCGCAAGTGTGACGGTGGATCCCAAATGGCGCTGGAGCGATATTGGATCAATCTCTTCGACTGCCACGCTCAAGGGGCACGATCATTTGTGCAACGGCGAGATTTCTGGTAATTTCCCAGCCTTACTGATCATGGTCTGCGCCAGGAAATTCCTCGGCCATGCTTTTCATAGAAGCTTAACGTATAATACACCCCGCAAAACTATGCGCCATTTTTCCCAAGGTCTGATCCTGATCTGCTTGATCAGCCAGTTGAGTTCTTGCCAGAAGTACACCCAGCAAGGCAAAAAAGATCAACCCCCCCGCCTTCCTGCCGGATCTACCGTGTGGACAGCCTTCTACAATGTAGAAAACCTCTTCGATACCGATGATGATCCCGGCAAAGATGATGCAGAATATTTGCCAGGCAGCGAGCTGGATTGGACTCCTAGTAAGTACCTCAAAAAACTAGATAACCTCAGCCTTGCCATCATGGGTATGAACAATGGCAAAGGTCCGGATCTCTTGGGCTTGGCTGAGGTGGAAAATGCGCAAACGCTCAAAGATTGGTCGCAGATGACCGATCTAAAATCTCGACAGTACCAATTTATCCTGGAAGAAGGCCCGGATCCTCGGGGAATCGACGTTGCCTTTATGTATGATCCGAAAGTGTTTGCTTACACAGGGCATAAAGCATACGTAGTGGACTTTCCGGAGGAATCGGACTATGTGTCACGTCTTGTGCTGCGGGTGGATGGCACGATCCAGGGCGACCCCATTTCAGTCTTGGTGAATCATTGGCCGAGTCGCTACGGCGGCGCAACAGAAAGCGAACCAAGGCGCATGGCGGCAGCTAAGGTCGCGCGCCTGGCGATGGAAGAGCGGGCCGAGGAAGAGCCCAAAGCAGGATTTCTGATCATGGGTGATTTCAACGACGATCCATTGGACAGA
>DAITMB010000109.1:0-17253 GCA_036835375.1 Bacteroidota bacterium | reverse complement strand
AAACGCCTCAAAAAGAACCATCAATCCTCAACTCCCAACTCCTCAACTCCCAACTCTCCAACTCCCAACTCCCCAACTCCCCAACTCCCAACTCTCCAACTCCCAACTCTCCAACTCCCAACTCTCCAACTCTCAACTCCCCAACTCCCAACTCCCAACTCCCAACTCTCCAACTCCCAACTCTCCAACTCCCCAACTCCCCAACCCCCATGCGTGCACCCTTCTTTCTTGTATTCCTGGCTGTCATGGCAAGCTGTACGAGTTTGCGGACAAGATCAGCTACTACTTCCTTCTCTCAGGGAGAGCAGTCGATAATCATGGATGCCGGGGAGGAGACCCCCATGCGCGTGTATCTCATCACGCGAAGAGACGATTCTTTGCTGCTTCGCACTAGCAGCGAGGCCGTGCGGCCCGATCCCAAGGATCAGGTCCTGGAGCGATTTGTGCAGCGCCTTTACGCCACCGTTCGAGATAGCATGTCGCTAGGAGTAGGAATTGCGGCTCCTCAAGTGGGTGTGCTCAAAAATATCATTTGGGTCCAACGATTCGACAAGGAAGGCTTTCCATTTGAGGTCTATCTCAACCCTGTCATTCGGCAATACACCGACCTCAAGCAGCCCTGCCCTGAAGGTTGTCTCTCCATTCCTGAGCGGCGAGGTGTCACACAAAATCGCGCCTATGCCATCTTGCTGGAGTACGATCGCATGGACGGAAGTCACCACGTCGAAATGGTAGAAGAATTTACGGCAGTCATTTTTCAGCACGAAATCGATCACCTCCACGGAATCCTTTTCACGGACCACTTGGCCCAAGAAATCAAGGATGCGAAAGAGCGTGAAAGCAATGAGTGAGAGGCCAATTTTATTTTGAGAAGAACTTTGAGGATAGATAAAACAAAAAAGGACATGAAGGCAGATTTGCTTGCGCGCGTCTGCCATTCATGATCCCGATCACCCTAAAAATTTCTTTGTGGGTCGCTTTTTGTGATAATACCTTCAAACTGTTTCCTGGACGTTGCTCTCTCGGAGGTGCCAAGGTTCTACCCCGGGATGATTGATGGTGAGGATGGGGATCTCGAGGTGGTTGACCAATGCTTCGGTGATGCTTCCGGCAAAGACCCGCTTGAAAGGATTTTTTTCAAAATGGGCTACAGCTATCATGTCCACTTGCTGCTCTTCTGCAAATTTTGTGATCCCCATTTCTATGTTGATGTCTCCGGGTTGATGCAAGAAGCAAGGAAGCATCCAGCATCGCCGCTCAAATTCTTCCATCCGCTCTTTCACGTCGCTTTCTTGCTCAAGAGCGGAAAAAGTAGAGATATTCAATAAGTGGATGCGGGAGCCGAAGTGTCGAGCAAATTCGAGGAGTTGCTCAAAGGGCTTTTCTGCATCTGAGCGAAAATCGGAGGCAAAAATGATGTTTTTGAGATCGGGCTGCGCCATCGGGTGTTTGACCACGATCACTGGCCTGTGGGCATATCGAACGATTTTCTGGGCATTGGATCCAAAGAAAAATTCCTTCATGCCATCGGCACCACTGCTGCCCATCACGATGAGGTAGATATCTTCTTCTTCTATGTATCGCGAAACCACGTCTATGAGGTCGCCATGCGAATAGGAAGTTACAATGCGCACGGTGTTGTTGCGAAAGCGGTGGCGAAGGTCTTGAAACTTTTTTCGGGTCTCTTGAATTTTGGCGAAGGATTCGGGAAAATCCATTTTTTCCTTGTCCGTGAGCTGATCCCACAATGGGTGTACGTGTACGCGGGTGTAAAAATGCAGCTCTGCACTCACCTTTTGGGCGATTTCCATGGCGAAGTCCGCCGCGTACATCGCGCAGTCAGAGAAGTCAGTAGGGACAAGAATCTTTTTCATCACATGTTCATTTGTATCAGACCAAATCATGGGTACTAAATTGTGGATGATGCACGGAGATGAGTATGACCTTCGTTCCAGTAGGAGATGACTTTTCTCAGGGGTGTTATCAACATGAAAAAGTTGACTCTTTTGAATATTCGTGCAGGGAATCTTTCCAAATTCTGAGGAGGCAGGCACCTAATGCAGAATAATCGCCGTATATCTATGCGAACCCTTACAGATAAATAGGCTACGTAATACACGCTCGCGCTTCGGATTCAGATTCTGAATCGCGAAAGGTAATTTGTTGCAAACTCTCGTCATACCAATCATGATTCACACGCTCCAAACATTCCTTCAAAAAGCATGGTATTCCCTTCCGGTGCGATTGCTGATCAGGCAATTACAGAGTCATAAGGTGCTTCTGCTGTTCTGGTTCTTTCTATTGGCCGTACTTTCTGGTTCGATTGGAGAATCCTATGGAGCTCCTTACCTCTTTTTGGAGCCTGAGTATCTCGGGAAAGAAAATTTTTGGAGTACGTTTCTGGTCGGGAGTGCCCTGGGATCATTTCTATTCGCTTATACCATCACATTCTACATCAACGAGAGCTATCGATTTCACTTCATTGGCTTCTGTAAGCATCCGTTTTTTTTGATGGCTTATAATAATTTCATTGTTCCGGGAAGCCTCTTGGCCGCATATTTTTACCGATTTCTGACCTACCATCAATCCCTTCCTTCAGAAAGTGCCTGGCATGTCGTTGAACTCTTTAGCGGATTGGTCACGGGGATTTTAGTGGTATTCTTGATTTCGGCCAGCTATTTTTTTGCTGAAACTTCTATATTTACTCGATTTGGCAAAAAACTAGAGGAAGAGATCGGAAAAAATAAGCCCCCGAGAAGTCGCTGGATGATCTTGGGAAAAGCTCGCGAGAGCCTCCGTTCACGCCAGCGTGCAGATTATTATCTGGCATTTCCCTTTCAGATTCGCAAGGTACAAGGTCCTGATAAGACTCGGCTTCAAGAACTCATTCAGGTGCTCAATCAGCACCACGGCAAGCTCCTTCTCCTCCAGATCCTGACCTTTGCCCTAGTCGGTGTGCTAGGATTTCTGGAGCACAACCCCACCTTTCAGATCCCGGCAGGAGCAAGCTCCTTACTTCTACTTTCATTCTTGATGATGGCGATCGGCGCCGCCACCTTTTGGATTCGTAAGGCAGGACTTCTTGCGATGATTTTGGGGCTTGGATTGATTCATTTCTATGGTGGGTCAGAGTGGCTCGGAGAGAAGAATTATGCCGCAGGTCTCGACTACGCTGCTGCACCAGCGACCTATGACGTGAAGACGCTGATGACGCTTCAGAACGATTCCATTTATCAGCACGACCGGGCTGTCACCATTGCTTACCTCGAAAACTGGAAGAAGAACTATCAAAAAAAATACGGCAAAAACGCCTTGCCTCATGCCGTTTTTGTGTCGGCTTCTGGCGGCGGACTGCGCTCAGCCTTCTGGACATTTCGCACCATGCAGTACCTCGACAGTGTGAGCAATGGACGGCTTTCAGACGAAATCCGGCTCTACACAGGTGCATCTGGCGGCATGTTTGGGCTTTCGTATTTCAGAGAATTGTATTGGCGTCGCCTTCAGGGGCAAGACATTGATCTTCAGTCACCCGAATACAGCGGCAACCTTTCCAAAGACCTGCTCAATCGTATCTTTTTTCGGAAATTCTCCGGCCTCATGATGCCAGTTCGGAAAGTGCAAGTCGATGACCAGCTCTTTGACAGAGAAGCGGGTTACTCCTTTGATCATCAACTCGCGCGCAACCTACCTGAGTTGGCGGATCGTCGCGTGGGTGACTATCAGCCCGCTGAATCTGCGGGCGACATAGCCCCGCTGGTTCTGGCACCCTCGATCATCAACCAAGGGCGCAAGCTCTTCATTGCTTCCCAACCCATGTCCTTTTTGGTCAATCCAGGGCAGATCACCGATTATTATCAGACTCGTCCCGATGGGCTGGAACTACGCCGACTTTTTACAGATCATCGTGCGGATAGCCTCTACATGACCTCGGCCTTGCGCATGAATGCGACCTTTCCCGTGGTATTGCCTGTGGTCTCTCTTCCCTCCGAGCCCGTGATGCAGGTCATGGATGCAGGTGCCTTGGATAATTTTGGCACCCAGACGGCTGTTCGCTATTTGTTTGAGTTTCGGGATTGGTTCGAAAAAAACACAGCTGGAGTCGTTTTTATTCAGATTCGCGACACCGATCGGGAAGAACCCATCGCAGAACCAGCCAAGCGCAGCCTCTTTTCACATCTCTTCACACCCATCGACGGGGGATACAAGTCTATGCTGGAGTCGAAGGATTTGGCCAACGATCACCTGCTCAGTTACATGAAAGAGTGGTATTTTGGACCCATGGAGGTTTTGTGCTTTGACTACACGGTGGAGGAAGAAGAGCAGCCCGCTTCTTTGAGCTGGCACCTCACTCATCGCGAAAAGCGCAACATTGAGACCAGCCTGCGACGCATTAGAGAGCGGGATCAAATATTGGCGCTGCGACGCATCTATCTGCCTGCCTGGTTGGCACAGAATCAGCCCTAATGCGTCAGCCCACTATTCGGCAGGTGCCATCCAATCGCTCAGCCAGTCTTTTTGCTGTTGGCTGATCCGCTTTTTGCGATCGATGCTCATGCTCCGGGGAGTGTACGATTTCCGATAGACCACCACGACTTCCTCTACTGTACGGAAGTTTTTCAAGACCTTGAGGGTCAAGCTGTCTCCTTTTCGAAGCTTGTTGAGGTATTCGTCAGCGTTCATCTGGGTGGCGGATTGACCATCAATTTCCAGGATGAGCTGATCACTGCCCAGACCTGCTGCAAAGGCGTCGCTTCCCGGATGTACGCTGCGTAGTAGAATTCCCTGAGCAATCTTGTCAGACTGCATGATGCCGATTCCCCTCAGTCCGGGATCAACAGCATCAACGGACTTCAGCTCCAGCCCCATCCCTGACAGAATCCCAGCATAGTCGATGGGTCCGGTTCCGTGGACATACTGCTGAAAAAATGCCTCCCAAGAATCTCCAGACAAGGTCTCCAGCGCCTGTTGCACACCGTCTTCTGGGAATCCCTTGCCTTCGAGGTAGTAGGTCTTCCACATGTACCGAAAGGCATCGTCAAACGACACCCGATTTTGTGTGCGGGACCGCAGCTCCATGTCGATGAGAAACCCTAGCCGACTTCCCAGTGTGTAATAAGAGATGTTGTAATCGGGATTGCCGTAATCGGAGCGCGAGAGCCACGCGTCCATACTCGACATGGAAGGCGATACCACTTGGCTCGCATAATTACCCTCCAGGCTGTTGATCGTGTTGGCGAGGGTAGCGAAAAAGGTGTTCTCATCAATATATCCAGCCCGAAGCATCATCAAGTTGGTGTAGTAGTCGGTCACACCCTCTGTGAACCAATGAAGGCTTGTGTACTGTGGACCACTGTAATCGTAAGGCCACATGGCCTCGGGTCGAAGCCGCTTCACATTCCAGGCGTGCCACAGTTCGTGGGAAGTGAGGCTCTTGAGCCGCCCGACAAACCGCTCTTGGTTTTCTGTCACAGAAGAGCCTACAGAGATCACCGTAGAGAATTCGTGCTCTACCCCGTGACCTAGCTGGTATGGCAAAAATCTGTAGAGAAAATGAAACGCTTCAAATGGATATCCGCCAAACACCGCCGACTGCTGCTGGGCGATGGCCCTGACCATGTCCGCAACGGCTGCAATGGTCGAGGCGGAGGTATCAATGACAGCGCCGTGAAAGTGCAGATGGAAGGTTGCTCCCTGATCTACGAAGCTCGTTTGTATGATCTCTTTGGCGAGGATCGTGGGCGAATCTACAAACTCGTGGTAACTCTTGGCTGTGAAGGTCTTGCCGTCTGCTAGGCGAGTCAAAGCGGAAGCCATTTTCCAAACGCTAGGTAGCTCTGGAATACTCAACACTACGTCGCCATCGAGTCGGCCTGGAAGGTACATGAAGAGGTTGATCGGATTGAAATAAAGATGCTCTTCGTCAAAATAGCTGGATCCGGAGTCCATGTTATTTGCAAAAAAATGGTACCTCGCCACTATACGGCTTGGCCGCCCTTCATATGAAATGACCCAAGAATCCTTGTTCGTTTTGCGCCAAGGCAGCGCTTTCTCCTTGTCGTCAACTACCTCGAAGTGGGAAATCCCGGCTGAAAAATCCTGCTCAAAATATCTTCCAGGCCGCCAACTTGGCAGCATGAGGGTGCTTGAACCGGCTTCAGATGGGGTAAATGCCACTTCCACCACATAGGTATGGGTATGCGCGGGCAACCAGCGAAGGGTGTACTCATACTCCGCGGCGAAGAGGGGGAAAGAAGTCGAAAACAGCAACAATAGAAAAAGATGGCGCATAGCAGCTTACAGTTTGGGAGCGAAGATAAGCAATCGGGGAGAGGAGAAGCCCATCTGATGTCAAGAAGCTTGCGCAAATCTTCAATCCGGCCCAAATTTTGCGCAAATCGGCTTCAAGAAAAATAGCATGAAGACTTGGATGAAAATTGGACTGGCGGCCACGGCAGGCATTTTTTTGGCCTTTATCGCCTATATCCTGTCGGTGGGCACTAGTCAGCCGAGTGAGCCACTGGACGTAGGGATTGTGATGGGTGCCAGATTGGAAGCTGACGGACAACCCTCGGAAGCGCTTTACTATCGGCTCGACAAGGCCTATGAGTTGTTTCAGTCAGGCTTGGTGCGTGAGCTCTGGATGACCGGTGGCAGGGGTGCTTCCGGCGATCATGAGGCTGTGGTGATGAAGCGCTTTCTTGTGAGCCAAGGCTTGCCAGCCGAAGCCATTCAGGTCGATACCCTCGGTATCAGCACCTATGCCAGCGCACGCAACCTATCAACAAAAATTCCAGCGGAGGCAAGCCTCCTGCTTATTTCGCACACGTTTCATTTGCGGCGCACCCAATTTGCATTTAAACAATTTGGCCGAAACATCAACCAGATGGTCGGCGTGAGTGGGGAATTTACTGCGCTCGGTGGCGAGATCTACAGTGTGCTGAGGGAATGTCTTGCCCTCCCTTACTACTGGATCAGAGAATACGAGTGATCCTGTTTTCTATCACATGGGGGCTGGCAAGGAGATATTCCTGCCAGCCCCCATGTTTTTAGGAAGTCCGTCTCATATTGTGCGCCAGCAGAATGAGGAATTTGATCTTTACACGGAAGACTGATGAGTCAATTTCCGAACTCAAGTTCTACTCGAAAAAGCTTGATCGCTACACACTTTCCCGAATGAGGTCGAGCAGTTCGTCACTGGATAGTTTCCCACCGCTTTCGGTGCCCTCAAGAAGGCTCTCAGCTAGTTGGCGTTTGGTGTCATGGAGCGAAAGAATTTTCTCCTCAATGGTCTGCTCCGCCACCAAGCGATACACCGTCACGGGTTTTTGCTGCCCGATGCGATGGGCACGGTCGCTGGCTTGGTCCTCTACCGCTGGATTCCACCAAGGATCCAGATGGATGACATAGTCCGCCGCTGTGAGATTCAGTCCCACGCCTCCTGCTTTGAGGCTAATGAGGAACAAATCTCCATTGCCTTGCTGAAAAGCATTGACGCGCTCTTCCCGCTGCTTGAGCGGGGTGGAGCCATCAAGGTATTGGTAAGGAATGCCCTCTTTGTCCACCCATTCCCGCACGAGGGCAAGATGCTTCACAAATTGGCTGAATACCAGGGCTTTGTGTCCATTTTCGCGAAGTTCCCTCACTACCTCTCCAAACAAGTTCAACTTGCTGCTTTCAAGCCCTAACTCTGGACGCAGCAGAGAAGGATTGCAGGCTGCTTGTCGCAGGCGGGTGATTTCGGCCAATATGCGCAGGCGCTGTTCGCCCGGATTGCCAACCTTGCCCTGCAATCTGGAAAGGGCTTCCCGCCGAATGGCTTCGTAAAAAGCCAGTTCTTCCTTGCTCAGCTCCAGGTGGAGCACAATCTCCGTCTTGTCTGGAAGCTCACGAAGCACCTCGGACTTCCGCCGCCTCAAAATAAATGGCTTGAGGACATTGCGAAGTTGATGCTTCTTCAACACATTCTCGAACTTCTCGATGGGCTGAGCATAGGTGTTGTTGAATCGCTCCCAAGAGCCAAGAAATCCAGGGTTGAGAAAATCGAAGAGATTCCATAATTCGCCCAGGTGATTTTCTACTGGCGTACCAGTCGTCACCATTTTGAAACTCGCCTTGATGGTCTTGACTGCTTGGGAGCGCTTTGTCTGGCGATTTTTGATGGCTTGAGCCTCGTCGAGGATCAGCGTCGAAAACTCCAAGGAGGACAGTCCCTCTTGCTCAATGTGTACCAAAGCGTAGCTCGTGATGAGCAAGTCATAGGGGCCAAGGCTCGCGATAGTATCTGCTCGATTGCCTTCATGGAGCAAAATCGGGTTGAGATTCGGGGCAAATTTCTGGGCTTCGCGGAGCCAGTTTCTTGTGACAGAGGCAGGCGCCACCACCATTGCCGGACCAAGTTTGGCACGAGAGAGCAGAAGAGCCAATGCCTGCACGGTTTTACCGAGCCCCATGTCGTCTGCCAGGCAGGCTCCCACTCCCCAGTGGGCGAGTCGGGAGAGCCACTGGAAGCCTTCGAGTTGGTAGGGCCGGAGGTCTGCCTGCAAGTCTTGAGGCAGTACTGGCTGAAACTTGCGGGACTCTGCCAATTTTTTCACCTGCTCTCGCCAAGCTTTGTCTTTTTGAAGTGAAAGGCCCATTTCCTCCATTTCTTCCAGCACGGAAGCGTTGAGGTGGTGAATCCCATCGCCTTTTCGACCCTGGTTCATGACGCCTTGGAGCTGGTCTAGCTGGGCGCGAAGCTTCTGCGTCAGTGCGAGAAAGCGCCCGTCGTCGAGCTGAAGAAAATTTTTGCCTTGATGGTTATGAAGGAGGGTGAGTAAATGACTTAGCTCCAAGACAGTGTCTTCGTCCACCTTCATTTCTCCTGAAACTTCAAACCAGTCAGCTTTACGGGCCACTCTCATCGATAAGTCACCAAAATCATGTCTGGTTCCGGCGAGTTTGAGGACCTGGCCCTTGGGCCATTCTACAATCACCTTTTTTTCCCTCACCAGCGGATCCAGTTCCAGCATCAACTCCAGCATCTCTTCTGGATCACCCATGCGCCATTCCATGTTCGCTGATGGGACGCGAGCCAGGACGGGGCATTGATCCATGACATGTTTTTTGCCTCGCTTTTCAGCGGCCATGTCGCGGCGGGTCTGCACGCGCTTGCCCTCTACTTCACCGATGAGAAGGTCTTTTCCTTCGCCCAGCTTGAGGTAGGGCGGCTCTGAGCCAAATGGCTTCACATAGAGATCCGCTGCGAATTCTTCTCCAAGTTGCAACAATTGCATCACAGGAGTCGAGTCTGCCTCGACTTCAGGCAAATCCACGGCGAATTCAGCGTCAGACTGCACTGGCATCACATTGGAGAGATTCGCCAAGACAGTTTTCAACTGAGCCTCCGCCTTTTTGGGGAACTTGATCCCCCCTGCAATCATGGACGCGACTTCTCCTTGTGCAGCGTCAATATTGTAAACAACATAGCGAGTTTCCGTCTCCTTGATCCAAAATATGCCGGGCTTGGTCACTGGCGGGTCCATCTTGAGGACATAGCTTTGCTTCGATTCCTCCAAAATTACTTTGGGTTCTCCTTTTTCGATTTTGATTTGGAGGTCTTCCTGAACAGCCGAATACACGTGAGGATGGTCAGCCAAGGCCCAGATCGCCTCTCCGAAATCCCACACATAGGATTCGTAGCCGTACATGTGAGGACGATCAATTTTCAATGCCTTGGCCACTTGCAGGTCTTTTTTGCTAAAGATTACTTCGGAAGATGGGTCAAATAGACGCTTGACAGCGATTTTTCTCCCCTTGGACCAAGAGCCATTCTTGAGCACTTTTTGCTCCTTGGCCTCAATGGAGTTGGTCCTAAGATCGACCATCCAAGACACACGTTGGTTGGTGTCAACGGCGGAGCTTTGAGATCCGGGATCTGTGATGAGGAGCAGCCCTTTGAGTGTCCGCTCCCAGGCATCTTCGATGTGGAGGCGATTGACGAAGGGCTCTAGGTGTGCTTCTCCCAGGAGGACGGGATAATCTTTCCTTGGCCAGTGAGGCGTGGTTTCGTCGAGGATCACCCGCAGATTAATGGCAATAAATGGATAATCACCCTCTAGCGCGTATTGCAATAGTCTCAAGAGAGATTCACGATCGTCATCTCCTAGTCCTTTTTCAAACAATCCATTCCAGTATCCCACCACGAAGGTAAAGAATACCCCCATGAGATGTTTGGATCCTGCGGCGTGTCCGAGGTTCCACTGATAGATTGAATCTGTTTTTTTGTTTTGACGAAAAAGAGCAGTGGAGGCGAGAAGCTGATTAATGGCTTGGTAACGAGATTTTTTGTGCGAATTCTGCACTACTAAGTCATTTTTACCTAGCAAGAGTAAACACACGGAGTGAAACAGCAAGGTGCTTTCGGAGAGTACACCTCGCTTTTTGAGCTTTTTGGCAGCCTCTTCGAAGTGCTGGAGTGCCTCTTCGTCTTCGCCTTGTAGCGTGGCCAAAACGCCTTTCCATTGAGATCCCTCTCCTTCACTTACGGAGGGTATTTCCTTGATCAAGTGCTGCGCTCGATGGATGTCACCGCGAAATAGCGCCACATCTACGAGCATCTTCTGACTAAAAAGACTCAAATCAGGCTGTGATGCCATCAAGCCCAGAATTCGCTCGAAATCTTTTGTGGATTCCCAATCGAAGATGGCATCCAATACCATTTCCCCCATGAGCTCCATCCGCAGGGCTGCTGAAAGGGGACTGGTGAGAATGTTGTCAAGGGAAGACCCAAACAACAGGCGATTGGGGTGCAGACTTTCGAGTTCTTCAAAAAAGTTGGCGTCTCGCTTGAGGTACTTGAGTTCTTGGACCAAAACTTTCTCATCCGAAGACCGCAGCGCCTTCAAAAGTAGCTTCATGTGCTCGCCGAACCACCCGTAACCATATCCATAGTTGCGGGACTGTGATACGGCAGACATGAGATACTCAAACAACCTTGGTGAACTGAAAAGCTTTTCCCAAAGTGTGGGAAGGGTCCACATTCTCAAGTAATGCCCTTCCCATGTGGACTTAAGGTTGGCCCACTCCAACTTTTCAAATTCCTTTTGGATAGTCGCAATTTCTTTTTTAGCCAACTTACTTATTTGGCTGAAGTCCGAAAATTCTGAACCTTGTATTTTCCTTACGATGTTCAGCACTCCCTCAGAAGTAAGCGGTCGAACTGACAGGGCCATAATTTGAAGGACGATCTTTTGTTCTGGTCTAAGCACTTTTACCTGTGCCACTAATTTTTCTATATACGCTTCAGTCATTTTCAAGTATTGGAAATGAAAATTCAGGAGGGCTCGGCCGATATCAAATATCAGAAGTTTCCTACATCTTTCAATTACCATAACCACAGAATCTGGCTCGGTGTTCCGTCGATTCACGATCTCCGAAAGTCAGTTTCATACCCTCAAGATTCAATTTCTAAAACATTAGAAGTTTTGATCAGATTTAATTTAGCTTCATCTTCACATTTGTACCGTACTTCTTGAGATAAGGAGTGACTTCCGATACCCTTCTGTTGCTTTTCTTTACCACATTCATATGATCAGACGACCTATCTCCCCGGTCCTTCTCGGTATCTGGGTCGCCGCGGGTTGCTTGACCGCGAGCGCGCAAGAGACCTCGCTCCCTCCAGTGACCAATACCATCGCCCTCACAGAGGTTCACGTGATCCCTTCGCCGGGACAGCCCGCTGTGTTCGGCACTGTGTTGTTTCGGGATGGATTGATTGTAGGGATGGGTCCAGAAGTCGTCATTCCCGGAAATGCGCGGGTGATCCCCGGAGATTCGATGTATGTGTATGCCGGATTCATTTCGGGATTGGCACACGCAGGAATCCCTGCACCGGAACAAGCGCCTACGCCGGAGCGAGTCGACGACCCGGGTAATCCCAGCCCCGAACGCGCAGGTATCCAGCCACAAATTCGCGCTGCGACCCTGATTGACCCTGACCACAAAGACATCGCCAGCCTTCGGGAAGCTGGATTTACGATGGCTCACACAGTTCCTCGCGGCAGGATGCTGCCGGGCCAAGGAGCTATCCTCCTGCTTCACGGCAGCACACCGGAGGCCATGCTCTACCGTGAGGGCGTGAGCTTATTCAGCCAGTGGGTTGGTGCCCAAGGCGTGTATCCAAGCAACTTGCTGGGCGTCATGGCGACATGGAAACAACTATATCGACAAGCAGACTTTGGGCTAAAGCACGAAACCTCCTATGAGATAACCCCAGCCGGAAAAGCTCGTCCACAACCTACACCTGAGTCCAAAGCGCTCTATCCTGTGGTGCGTCGGGAACTCCCAGTGATGTTTAAAGCGAATGACCTTTTGAGCATTCAAAGAGCCATGAACCTTTCCGAAGAACTCGGATTTTCTCTCATGCTTGGCGAAGTGGCGGAAGCTTGGGAATTAGGAGAAACACTTGCCGGGCGCAATCTGCCGATTTTCTTGACCTTGGAACTCCCAAGCCTCCAAGAGAATCTTCCCGATCCAGACACGATTGCGGACCCCCTCCGCAAAGAGCAAGCGATGATCCAGCGTCGCAAGCAAGACATGATCTTGAAACGGATCCAACAAGCCGCTATTTTGACTGAGGCAGAGGTCTCCTATGGATTTGCGACCATGGAGGTGAAGACCAAGGACATTCTGCCGAATCTCGAACTGATGATCTCCCAGGGTTTGTCGCCAGATGTGGCCTTGTCGGCACTCACCACCACTCCAGCCCGACTTCTGGGCCTAAGCAAAGTCGCTGGCGTGATCGCTCCGGGATACCTGGCCAATCTGGTTATGATGGAGCAGCCATTTGGCAGTGAAAAAAATGCCCTGAGAATGACCATCGTCGAAGGAGAGGTGTTTACCTACGAAGGAAAGAAAAAGAAAAAAGCTGCTCAAGGCGCGGATGCCACACCGATTGAACTGGCCGGAGCATGGTCTTATGAAGTGGAATCGCCGCAGGGCGCGACCACGGGCACCATCACCTTCAAAGGCGAAGAGGGAGACTACCAGGGCTCTATCTTCAGTCCTAGATTGGGGGAATCCGTGCCACTGGACAATATTGAGGTGGAGGGCAACATGGTCAGTTTCAGCTACTCGGTCAGCGGTGGTGGGGGAACTTTCGTGGTAGAAGTAGAACTTGAGGTGGAGGGCGATGAGTTCCAGGGGAACATCGTTGTTGGAAATTTTGGCACCTTCGACATCGAAGGAGAGCGCATTCCCTGATTCTTTCCCGAACTACTTTTGACCTCAGCGCCTTGTCAACGCCCCATTTTTCCTTGATCATCGAAGTATGTCAAATATGAAATCGCTATCTCATCCCATCTCCCGGGTTCTGCCACAGCAAATTACCGATCGTTCTTCTGCGCGATCAATGGCAGATTTCAAACTGAATGTTCTCCCATCGACCTTCACTTTGTTGCTGCTTTTCGCCTCGCTATGCATGATTGGGCAGCCACAGACTGGCAGCCTGCTTATTCAAGGTGCGACAGTGCTCACCGTCACCAATGGTACGCTTATCGATACGGACATCCTGATCGAAAACGGGATCATCACCCGAATCGGCAAAGACCTCCGGGCACCTGATGACGTTCCACGCATTGATGCGGAAGGAAAATATGTCATGCCGGGAATCATTGATGCGCATTCCCACGTGGGAATCGACGCGGTAAATGAGGCTACAAGCCCCATCACGGCAGAGGTTGCGACTGGCGATGTCCTGAACCCACTAGACATTGGTCTCTATCGAGCTTTGGCTGGCGGGGTCACGACCATTCACACCATGCACGGATCGGCCAACGCGATTGGTGGACAGTGTGAAACCATCAAATTGCGCTATGGTGTCACGGACCCCGAGGCGCTCAAAATGGCCGATGCGCCCCGAACAATCAAGTTTGCCCTCGGCGAAAATCCCATCAGGGTACACGGATTGGGCAGAAGCATTACTCCCCGGAGTCGCATGGGCATTGAGCAAGTTTTTAGAAAAGCATTCGCGCAGGGAAAAGCCTATGGAGAGGCTTGGATAGCCTACGAAACTGCGCTTAAGCAAGACCCCCAAGCCATTCCGCCGGCCTACAATCTGCGCTTGGAAACCCTCTCAGACATTGTATCGGGCGAGATCCTGATCCATTGCCATTCCTACCGCGCAGATGAAATCTTGATGCTAATGAATGTCTGTAAAGACTACGGCATCGACAAGATCTGCTTCCAGCATGTGAACGAAGGCTACAAAGTCGCACCTGAGCTGGCCGCGTTTGGAGCAAGTGCTTCGGTGTTTTCTGACTGGTGGTCCTACAAATTTGAGGTGTACTACTCCACGGCTTTTAATGCCACGATTCTCACTGAGAACGATGTAATCACTTCTATCAATTCCGATGACCCCGAACTGATGCGCCATCTTTACCACGAAGCGGCCAAGACCCAACGCTATGGACAGCTCAGCGACGAACAAGCCCTACGCCTGATCACCATTCATCCGGCGATGCAGCTCGGCATTGATCGTCGGGTGGGTTCTATTGAGATAGGCAAAGAGGGGGACATTGCCATTTTTTCCCAACATCCGCTTTCGATCTATGCCATCCCTGAGATGACCATTGTGGATGGTGTCGTGAGATTTGACCGGGAAAAAGATCCCTCGGACTTGCGCCTGTATCCCAACCCAAACGAGGCGGTGCGTGCTGTGCTCCACGATGAGCACGACCACGATCGCTGTATGCAGGATGTCTGGCAATTGATGGGAGAATAGGCTCAGGGAATCCGATCGCCATTTTGCCTCACCGCATCACCAATAGAATCCTTCAAAAAAAATCCCTCCATTCAACATTCACCACCCATGCCACTACGACTCCTTCTGTTGTTGCTTGCAAGCACTTGGTTGCTCACGCAGCCCGGTGCACTCTTTGCCCAAGAACCCAAAGCCACTGGAGGCGCCTTCGTGCTGCGAGGCGGAACCATTGAGACGGTGACGAATGGCACGATCCAGGGCGATATTGTGATTTCCCAAGGAAAAATCGCAGACATTGGGGAAGCAGTGACCGTGCCCGAGGGGGCAACTGTGATCGACTGTGCGGGGTTGCAAATTTATCCTGGCATGATCGACGGCGGCACAAGGATCGGGCTGTTTGAAATCGGATCGATCGACCTCACTCAAGACTTCACCGAAGTGGGGGATGTGTCGCCACATGTCAAGGCGCTCACTGCAGTCAATCCTAACTCTGTGCTCATCCCAGTCAACCGCATGGGGGGAGTTACGACTGCCCTGACGGTTCCTCAAGGCGGTTATTTTCCCGGGCAAGCTGCCCTGATTGACTTGTATGGCTACACACCACAAGACATGTTTGCGGGCTTCGAAGCAGTGGTCCTGCGCTTTCCCAGCACAGCTAAACGCGGTCGGCGCGACAATCGCACAGAGGATGAACTGGAAAAAGACAAGGAAAAAGCACTCAAGCGTATCAACGAAGTGTGGGATCAAGCAGTAACCTATGCCCGCATCGACTCGCTGCATCGCCTTAATCAAGCACCAGCTCAAGATTATTACCCGGAGATGGCAGCACTAGCCCCCGTGGTCAGTGGCAAGGCTAAATTGCTCCTGGAAGTGAACACTGCGGAAGACATCTTGTCAGCGATTCAGTGGGTAGAAGGCAAGAAGGCCGATATCATTTTTATGGGCGTGGCAGAGGGTTGGCGCGTAGCAAAAGAATTGGCAGCGGCAAATATTCCCGTCGTCGCCGGGCCCGTGCTGGAGCTTCCGACGCGAGAAAGTGACCGCTACGATCGTCCCTATGCCAATCCTGGCCTGATGCATCAAGCCGGGGTCAAGGTCGCCCTTCGCACTGACGGAGCAGAGAACATCCGGAATTTGCCATTTCATGCAGGGTTTGCGGCGGCTTACGGCATGGGGCGCGAAGAGGCCCTTCGTGCGGTGACGATCGTGCCAGCGGAGATCTTTGGAGTAGCCGATCGGCTGGGTTCGATTGAAGTGGGGAAAGTAGCTAACCTCGTGGTGACCGATGGCGATCTCTTTGAGACCAAAACTCAAATTCGGCATGTCTTCATCCAAGGCTGGCTCATGCCTCAGAGCAGTCGCCAGATTCGGCTCTACGAAGAGTTTTTGGAAAGGAATCCCTGAATCAGAAAAATTTAGTTCTGTAATTCGCGCAGCTCTCGGCATATTTGCCCTGAGAACGACAGCAGGTATCCATGGGCATCATCCGTAGGCAGAGCGCACTGAATTTGATCGGGAGTTACGCCGGAGTAGCCCTAGGATATGTCAACAAGGCAGTGCTGTTTGCGGAGATTCTGACCAAAGATCAATTTGGTCTGCTGGAACTGCTCCTGACCTTTATGATTCTGGGGTCGGAAGTTGCCCTGCTCGGCTCCCCCAAGATGATCACGCGCTTCATCCCTTACTTTCGTGGGCACCCCACCCGCGAAGGTTCAATGATGTTTTTCCTAGTGATCTATGGCGTTGCCGGATCGGCATTGCTTTGTGTGTTCATGGTTCTGCTCAAGCCCATTTTTGTGGGGGCTTACACAGAGAATTCTCCCTTATTCGCCTCTTCTTATAGCTATCTGATCCCGCTCATGCTCTCCTACCTGATTTATCGGGCACTAGGGGGGCTGTCTTCTTCGCTGTTTCGGACTGTGATACCTATGGTGGCTTTTGAGTTGGTGCTTCGGGTGGTGCTCACTGCCCTCATTTTGGCCTATTACCTGGACTGGTTTACGTTCGACACTTTGGTGCTGCTCTACGTGCTGGCCCACTACACGCCGGCCCTGATTGTGATGCTGGACATCCGCAATTTGCAGCTAAAATGGAAGGTGGATTGGTCGATTTTCCGCTCGAAAATCGGGCGGCTCATGATCCAGTTTGGGCTGTACTCCTCACTCTCGGAGGTGGCAGCCTTGCTTCTTTTCCGTCTGGACATGGTCCTCATCGGCCTGTTTCTCGGGGAGTCTGAAGCAGGAAGCTACGCCATTGCCATTTACTTTTCGTCCCTCATTTCGAAGCCCAATCGATCCATTCAAGCCATCCTGGCTCCCCTGTTGGCGACGAGAATCAAGGAGCGAAAAATGGAGGAAGTGGCCGGACTCTATCAAAAGACGGCGCTCAACAACCTGCTCATCGGCGGATTTCTCATGATCCTCATGTGGGTCAACATCGGGCCTTTCTTTGACCTCTTGCCCAAACACCGAGACGCGGAAATCCCTGCAATCATCCTGGCGCTGAGTGTGTTG
>DAITMB010000108.1:3533-17286 GCA_036835375.1 Bacteroidota bacterium | reverse complement strand
CTCCGAATTTCGTACAGTGCCGACAATTTCTCAGCCTCTACTCCTACACTCCTTTTGCTCGCGTTTGGCAGTGCTCCCCCATTCTCGGGTGAAAAAAGACCTGAATTTTTCGTTTGGATAAATGAAAACGCCATCTCCGGAGTGCTCCGAGGATGGCGTTATTTTATGGTAACCGGAAATCAATTACTCCGATCAGATCGGCTCTGCGTAGCTCTCCACGGGGGGGCAGGTACACACCACATGGCGGTCGCCATAGGTATTGTTGACTCGGCCCACCGACGCCCAAAATTTCTTTGCCAACAGTCCTGGTACGGGGAAAGCGGCTTTCTGACGGCTATAGGCGTGATCCCATTCGTCGCTTACGACTTCTGCCATGGTGTGGGGCGCATTGCGCAGGACATTGTCCTTTACATCCGCTTCTCCGCTGGCGATTTCCATGACTTCGCAGTGAATCGAAAGCATGGCCTCTACAAAGCGGTCCAACTCTTCCTTAGGCTCGCTTTCGGTCGGCTCGATCATGATGGTGCCGGGAACGGGCCAGGACACGGTCGGCGCATGAAAGCCATAATCGATCAGGCGCTTGGTGATGTCATCCACCTCCAGTTGAAGTTGCGACTTGAACTGCCGAAGGTCGAGAATGAACTCGTGGGCCACGCGCTGATTATTCCCCTGAAACAGAACCGGATACACCGATTCTAAGCGGCTTTTCATGTAGTTGGCGCTCAGGATCGCCACCTCCGTGGCTACCCGCAAGCCTTCGCTGCCGAGCATACACGCGTAGGCGTAGGAAATCAGCAAAATGCTGGCACTACCAAATGGCGTCGCCGACACAGGCGAGATGCCTTGGGCTCCGCCCGTCTGCACCAGCGGGTGTGAGGGGAGAAATGGTGCCAAGTGCTTGGCCACGCCGATGGGGCCCATGCCCGGACCGCCACCGCCATGAGGAATCGCGAAGGTCTTGTGCAAATTGAGGTGACACACATCCGCGCCTATGCGGCCGGGGCTGGTGAGCCCAACCTGCGCATTCATGTTGGCGCCATCCATATAGACTTGGCCTCCCTGTGCGTGAACGAGCTCAATCGCTTCCATGATGTCCTCCTCGAACACGCCGTGCGTGGAGGGATAGGTCACCATGAGGCAAGACAAATTTGCCGAATGCTGGAGGGCCTTGGCTTCAAGATCTGCCATATCGATGTTGCCCATTTCGTCGCACTTCACCACGACCACTTGCATGCCTGCCATCACCGCAGAAGCAGGATTGGTGCCGTGTGCGGAAGAAGGAATCAAGGCAATGTTGCGATGAAGGTCGCCCCGGCTGCGGTGGTAGGCCCGAATGACCATGAGGCCTGCGTACTCACCTTGCGCACCAGAATTGGGCTGGAATGACATGGCGTGAAATCCAGTGACATCACAAAGAATGTCTCCCAATTCCTGGATCATCTCCACGTAGCCATGCACTTGGTCCATCGGCGCGAATGGGTGAACGCGAGACCACTCGGGCCAGCTCAGTGGGATCAATTGTGTGGCCGCATTGAGCTTCATTGTGCAAGAGCCCAGCGGAATCATGGCCGTGTTGAGCGATAAATCCTTGGTTTCGAGGGACTTGATGTAGCGCATCATGGCCGTCTCGGAATGATGCGTATGAAAGACCGGATGGGTCAAATAAGTCGATTCGCGGAGAAACGGCTCAGCGATCTGCTCTTGGGCGGCTTGTGACAAGTCAAATTCTGTCATGCCAGCCTGACCCCGAACTTGAGCAAACAAGCTCAGAATCTCCGCTACATCGGCGACACGGGTAGTCTCATTCAGCGAAATACCTACAACCTGCGGTCTTGGATAAGCGAAATTCATTTCCGCAGCGATCGCCAGTTTTTGAAGGGCTTCTACTTCCTGCTCATTGGCAAGTCGAAGGCTGAGGGTGTCAAAATGGTTCTGATTGAGGACTTCTACCCCAAGTTGCTGCAAGCCGGCCTTGAGCCCCGTGGTGAGCCGATGAACGCGACTTGCAATGGCGCGAAGGCCTTTGGGGCCGTGGTAAACGGCGTACATTCCGGCCATGATGGCGAGGAGCGCCTGCGCTGTACAAATATTCGATGTAGCCTTGTCGCGACGAATGTGCTGCTCCCGCGTTTGCAGGGCCATGCGCAGCGCCGGACGCTGGTGGCTATCCACTGACAGCCCAATGATGCGCCCCGGAAGCTGCCGGAGGAATTCTTCTTTTGTAGCAAAAAATGCGGCATGAGGACCGCCATAACCCATGGGAACGCCGAAGCGCTGAGCCGACCCGATGGCAACATCCGCGCCGATTTCGCCAGGTGCAGTGAGCATCGTGAGACTGAGCAAGTCTGTCGCCATGATGAGAAAGCTGCCGAAGGCATGGAGGTCGTCGGCCAAGCCTTTCCAGTCTAGCAGTTCCCCCGTGCAGTCAGGATATTGTACCACCGCAGCGAACACGGTTTCATCCACGACAAAATCCTTTGCTTCGGCTACGACCACCTCGATGCCCACCGCTTCGGCGCGAGTGTGAAGCACGGCAATGGTCTGTGGGAAACAATTGGCATCAACCAACACGCGATTGCTGATGCCCAATTTGTCCTTTTTTTGCTTTTGGCCATAGGTCATAGACACCGCCTCTGCGGCAGCCGTGCCTTCATCCAGCAACGATGCGTTGGCCACGGGAAGGGCCGTGAGGTCCGCGATCAAGGTCTGATAATTGAGGAGCGCTTCGAGACGTCCTTGCGAAATTTCAGCTTGATAGGGTGTGTACTGGGTGTACCATCCTGGATTTTCAAAGATATTTCGCAAGATCACCGAAGGCGTCACGGTGTCGTAGTAGCCCGTGCCGATGTAGGAACGAAAGACCTTGTTTTTATTTCCCAATAACTTGAGTCGGCGCAGGTACTCATATTCTGCCATGCCTTCGCGCAATTGAAGCGGCTGCGTCAGGCGAATCTTGGATGGCAGGGTCTGCGACATGAGTTCCTCCAATGAGGAAACGCCGAGGGATTGTAGCATGTCTTGGATGTCTTCAGCAGAAGGGCCCAAGTGACGCTGGACAAATGAATCTGGATTCTTCAGCATGTGTGAGGTAAGGACTGAAAGTGGACTCAAAATCGCGGGCCAATATACAGCTATTGGCCGGAAAAGGCGGGACAATTTCCCGTGATGAGAACAGCAGAACGACCACATTAAGAAATAGTTTTCGGGAGGTGAAATCGGAGAAGGGAAGTACAAACAATGGATAAAAAGGGTACTTTGCCCATGCAAAAAAGGGGAAACGGTAGGGCAATTTTTCAGACATGTTGCCTGTGCGCAGATCTCGTAGGCGAAGACAGAGAAGTGATCATGCTAGATTCATTCAAGCACAAGGGGTTACGACGGCGGATGGTAGATTTGCTCATGGAAAAAGGGATCAGCGATCCGCTGGTGCTGGAGGCCATGAACAGCGTGCCCCGACATCTATTTGTAGATCCAACCTTCTCTACGGAAGCATACCAAGACAAAGCCTTGCCGATTGAGGCAGGTCAGTCGATCAGTTCGCCCTTCACAGTGGCCTACCAGAGCCAGCTATTGGCACTGAAACCCCGGATGAAAGTGCTGGAAATCGGAACCGGGTCGGGGTATCAAGCTGCTGTGCTCGCTGCGATAGGTGCCAAAGTATTCACTGTGGAGCGTGAAGGGAAGCTCCTGCTTGTTGCAAAGCAGCGCCTAGAAGAACTTTCGCTGGACTTTCGTAGTCACCACGGCGACGGCTCTTTGGGTTGGCCCACCTATCAGCCTTATGAGCGCATTTTGCTTACGGCGGCCTCGCCTACTGTGCCGCTTCCCCTCCAGCAGCAATTGGAACTCCAAGGCATCCTCGTGGGCCCAATCGGAGACCTCGACCGCCAGATCATGACCAAAATGACCCGCATCAGCAAGCAGGAATATTCGGTAGAAAAACTTCTACCATTTCAGTTTGTGCCGCTGCGTGGACGACATGGATTCGCAGGCTGAAACCGCCCCGCTGAGCACCTGGCTGCGATGATGAATCTCAATCTTTCTACTGGTGTAGGACGACATAGATCAAGAAGACACGAACAGGTTACAAGAAAGATAGCTGAGATGAAAACAAACGTTGCATATAAAAAACTTCCTTTGTCTTTACTATTCGTACATCCGACAAGCTTCTTTGCCCATGAGTGCCATGTACTTGCTCAGCCTCGACACCCTTAAACTCCTCAGAATTCCTTTTTCGGTTTTTCTCATGCCGATCTTTTTGCTCGCGCTGAGTCAGGCGGACTCGATCCAGTGGGCAGAAACCTTCTGGGCGTTTGTCATTATTCACCTTTTGGTCTATCCTGCCAGCAATGGGTACAACAGCTATGTGGACCGCGACGAGTCGCCAATCGGAGGTTTGGAAAAGCCGCCCATGCCGACCATTCATCTATTTTACCTCAGCTTGCTGCTCGATGGTCTGGCGATTCTTCTGGCCTACACCATGGTGAAGCCTTTGTTTGCACTGTGCATTGTGCTCTACGTAGCAGCTTCGCGGGCATACAGTTCCCGACAAATTCGTCTAAAAAAATATGCCTGGCCAGCATTTTCCATCGTCGTGATTATTCAGGGAGCTTTCACATATTACTGTACGAGCATCGCCGTGAATGAGGCAGCTTTTTCCCTTGATCCGGCTTCTGCCCTGATTTTACTCGCTGTCTCTTTTCAAATCGGTGGAGCTTACCCCCTCACCCAAGTCTATCAGCACGAGGCAGACCGGAAAGACGGAGTGAACTCTCTCAGCATGCGGCTTGGCTATGGAGGCACCTTCGCCTTCAGCGCCATCCTCTTTGTCTGCTGCGGCCTATGCTACTTTGGCTACTTTTACCTGAGCGATCAACTGCTGAGTTTTTATTTGTTGCAAGCCTTTTTCCTTCCCATCATTTGCTACTTCGGGTATTGGTGGTATCAGGTAAAAAAGGACTCCGCTGCTGCCAACTTCCGAAACACGATGCGGATGAATGTAGTTTCAGCACTGAGTATGACCCCCTGCTTTCTTGTTTTGATTGTAATGAACCACTTCTCATGAGCTATCTCCTGGGCATCCAAACTGCCACCCCACCCCATCGCTACAGCCAGGAGACCCTCGCTAAGTACTACGCCGATACGGCCCCTTCTGACTCATCACTCCAGCGAAAAATCCGCATTGTCTCTCAAAAAAGTGGGATTAAGATGCGGCACTCAGTGATTCCAGACTTCGGTCACCCCGCAGAGGAGCACCCTTTTTACCCCGCAACAGGCTCTCTCTCTCCCATGCCTTCCTTGAGCGATCGCATGGCCATCTTTCAGCCCGAAGCTCGGGCGCTGTCGCTCCAGGTTGTCCGCCAATTTGCCCAGTGGGACGAGGTCAAACCCAAAGTGACCCACCTCGTCACGGTGACCTGCACTGGACTTTTCGCGCCGGGGTTGGACATTGAGCTGATCGAAGGACTGGAACTTTCGCCGAAGATCAGCAGAATAAGCATCAATTTCATGGGCTGTAATGCTGCCGTTTTGGCCCTGAAGCAAGCCCATTATATCTGTCAAAGCGAGGCCAATGCCTTGGTGCTGATCGTGTGTACCGAGTTGTGTACCCTGCATTTTCAGCGCGATTATTCCGACGATTACCTCATCTCAAATCTACTCTTTGCCGATGGCGCAGCAGCAGCCCTTGTGGGAACCAACCCTACGCAACTGGATGGATCCGCAGCGATTGAGCTAGACAGCTTTCAGTCGGTGGTGATCAGCGAAGGGCGAAAGGACATGGCCTGGCGCTTGTCGGAGCGGGGGTTTTTGATGAATCTCAGTTCTTATGTGTCCCCGCTCCTCAACACCTACCTTCCGCGCCTGATGGCAGAATTTCGGCTGGACCTTGAAAAGATACAGCACCTCGCACTCCATCCAGGGGGAAAGCGGATTTTAGATGATTTTTGCCAGACCCTGAATCTGGCCAAAAGTCAGTTGCAAGCTTCGTACGAAGTGCTGCGCGACTATGGCAATATGTCCTCTGCGACTCTGCTCTTCGTGCTACAGCGCCTTCAGGATCAGAAGGAGTTCCAGCCCGGCGACGTCACGTTTGCAGCTGCATTTGGTCCAGGACTCAACATTGAAACCGTCATGATGCACCATGTTTAAACAGCGCCATCCTGGACCCGAACTCATCGACGCGAAAGACCTTCCCACCCAGGACTTGCACCGGGTGCTGCATGAGTTGGACATCATCAACAACTTGCTGGGCGGCTATACCGTGTCCCTGCGAGCCTTGAAAAAGCTGCTGCGATACGGAGAATCCTATGTGATGGTGGACATCGGCTCGGGAGGCGGCGACACGCTGAAGCGAATTTTACGCTGGAACCGACGCGCGGGCCACGACTTGCAACTCGTGGGTGTGGACTTGAAGCCCGATTGCATAGCTTACGCCGAAAATCACGATCCACAGCCAGAAATCAAATTTCTGTGTGATGATTATCGCCGGGTGTATGACCACGTGCCCAAGATTGATGTGCTTCACGCCTGCTTGTTTTGCCATCATCTCACACGTGCCGAGATCGTGGAGTTGATTCGCTTCGCACAGGCGAAAGGAAGCGTGTTGCTGATCAATGACCTGGAGCGACATCCGGTCGCCTATGCTTCGATCAAGCTGCTCACCCGGTTCTTTTCCCAGTCTTATCTCGTAAAAAACGATGCGTCGCTCTCGGTGCTTCGGGGCTTTCGTCGGCGCGAATGGATCGCTATCCTGGAAGAAGCCGGTGCGCAGCACTTCGAGCTCCACACCCGCTGGGCTTTTCGTCATCAACTCATTGTGTATGCAACCAAGTCGAATATATGATTGCGCCATCGTAGGCGGCGGACTTGCCGGACTGTGTCTTGCGATCGAGCTGGCACAGCGGCAATTTCAAGTAGTGCTTTTTGAAAAAAACCGCTATCCCTTTCACAAGGTCTGTGGAGAATACCACTCTATGGAGAGCTGGGACTACCTGGAACGTTTGGGTATTCCGCTCTCGACCATGCAATTGCCTCAGATTCGGCGTGTAGGAATCTCCTCCGTTCGAGGATATATGCTACAATCGCCGCTGACCCTGGGCGGATTTGGCGTGAGCCGCTTCACCCTTGATGAGGCCCTGGCTCAACAGGCGCGCCGCTTGGGAGTGCTGGTCATGGACGGTTGCAAAGTCAATGACGCAAACACCGAGGAGGGTATTCATACCCTAAAGACTGCGAAGGGAGACTTTCGGGCAAGGCTGCTTTGTGGCAGTTATGGAAAAATAACGCCTTCTTTTATCGATCGGGAGCGCCGCCCCAAGCGCAACCATATCGGAGTGAAATATCACATTTCGATCGACTTTCCGGCAGATCGAATCGAGCTCCATAATTTTCACGAAGGCTATTGCGGCATTTCTAAAGTGGACCAAGACCGCTACTGTCTTTGCTATGTCAGCAGCACCCGCAATCTACAAGCCCACGGCAACGACATTCAGGCGATGGAGCAGGCTGTGCTCATGCGTAACCCGCACCTGAAAGCCATTTTTGAGCAAGCGAAATTCCTTTACGACAAGCCCCAGGTGATCAGCAATGTCACTTTCAGTGCGAAACAGAGCCATCGGAATGGGGCCTTTCTGCTTGGTGATGCGGCGGGGACCATTGCGCCGCTGTGCGGAAACGGCATGAGCATGGCGATGAGGGCCGCTCACTTGCTGGCTAAGGAAGTAGATCGACACCTCCACGGGTCGGGCGACCAGTCATCTTTGCAGCACGACTACGACCGCGCCTGGAAAAGCGCTTTTGGCCGGCGTATCAAGGCAGGATATTATCTGCAATATGCCTTTGGCCACAACACCTTGACACATTTGGCGCTCCGCGGCCTTCACCACAGCCCGAGGCTCACGAAGCGACTCATTCGCCTGACGCACGGCATGCCCTTTTGAAGGAGAAGGGTGATGGAAAAATGAGGGAAATGTTACAAAAAAATATGGGCAGGTAGCACTGAGCCTGCCTACCAAGCGTGCTCGTTTCCTCACAAAGAGGTGTAGCTCCGGCTCGCCCTCGGAATGAAAAGCTGGTGAAACGACAGCCTCCCACGTGATTTCAATCCAAGAAATCAGAAAATGTTCCTCCTTGATTTTTGATCCTTCGCTGAGTATGTTTGGACAAATAGGACAATGGTACAAGCCAGCCCTCGCTGAAATCGCGAACTTGTTGTCTCATTTTACCGACAACTACCACTTGCTTATGACACCTCGCATTCGCTCCTTTGCTGAATATCAATCTGAATACCAGCGCAGTGTATCCGATCCCGAAGGATTCTGGGCGGACATTGCCTACACTTTTCAATGGAAAAAACCTTGGGACAATGTACTGCAATGGGATTTTCGCGACTTAAACATCTCCTGGTTTAGCGGGGCGAAGCTCAATATCACCGAAAATTGTCTGGACCGCCATTTGGAGACGCGGGGAGACCAGATTGCTTACATTTTTGAGCCAAACGATCCTAAAGAACGCAGCAAGACCTATACCTATCGCGAATTACATCGGGAGGTGTGCCGCATGGCCAATGTCTTGAAGCGCCACGGCGTGGAGAAGGGCGATCGGGTGTGTCTCTACATGCCGATGGTGCCCGAATTGGCAATTTCGGTGCTGGCATGTGCCCGAATTGGTGCCGTGCATTCGGTGGTGTTCGCGGGGTTTTCTGCCCAGGCGCTGGCCGACCGCATCAACGATGCTTCCTGCAAAGTGGTCATTTGCTCCGACGGAAACTACCGCGGCAACAAACAAATTTCCGTTAAGTCGATCGTCGATGAAGCTTTGGAATTTGACCATGTGGAAAGCGTGGAGTCGGTGCTGGTGCTTCGGCGCACAGATCATGTGATCGACTGGACGCCATTTCGCGACCATTGGATCCACGAAGAACTCCTCCTGGTGGGCGATGACTGCCCCGCCGAGACAATGGACAGCGAGGATCTGCTGTTTATCCTCTACACTTCCGGCTCCACGGGCAAACCCAAAGGGGTGGTTCACACCTGTGGCGGCTACATGGTGTACAGCGAATATTCGTTCCGAAATGTGTTTCAATACGAAGACGGTGACGTGTATTGGTGTACGGCAGACATTGGTTGGATCACAGGCCATACCTACATGGTCTATGGACCGTTGCTGGCGGGAGCGACGAGTGTTTTGTTTGAAGGAATCCCGACATGGCCTGATGCAGGCCGTTTTTGGCACATCTGTCAAAAGCATCGAGTCACCCATTTTTATACTGCGCCAACGGCCATCCGCGCCTTGCAGGCGCTAGGGTTGGACCCCGTGACACGCTATGACCTGAGCGCGCTGAAAGTGCTCGGCACGGTCGGAGAGCCAATCAATGCAGAAGCCTGGCATTGGTACGACCAGCACATTGGCCTGAAAGGCATCCCCATCGTGGACACTTGGTGGCAAACCGAAACGGGTGGAATGATGATTTCTCCTATTGCTGGCATCACAGACACAAAGCCTTGCTTTGCAACCTTGCCCCTTCCGGGCGTGCAGCCCTGCCTGGTGACGCCGGAGGGCCAAGAGATCATGGGAAACAATGTCGAGGGCCTACTTTGCATCAAATTCCCCTGGCCCTCCATGATCCGCACGACCTACGGCGACCATGCGCGCGCCAAAAGCACCTACTTTGCGATGTTTGACAATCTTTATTTCACCGGCGATGGCGCACGGAGGGATGAAGACGGCTATTACCGCATCATCGGGCGGGTGGACGACGTGATGAATGTGTCGGGGCATCGCCTCGGCACCGCAGAAGTAGAAAATGCAATCAATACGCACCCGGCCGTGGTGGAGTCTGCTGTGGTGGGTTACCCCCACGAGATCAAAGGCCAGGGAATCTACGCCTACGTCATCTGCACGGAAATGCCCGACGATAAGGAACTTTTTTGCAAGGAACTGATCGCCGCCGTCGTTCACGAAATCGGCCCGATTGCCAAGCCAGACAAAATCCAGATTGTGTCAGGACTGCCCAAAACCCGCTCAGGCAAAATCATGCGCAGAATCTTGCGCAAGGTCGCAGAAGGCGACACCGATGCCCTTGGAGATACCTCTACGCTGCTCGATCCTTCGGTGGTAGATGAGATCAAAGCGGGTGCCGTGAGATAAAATTTTCTTGCTGTTGTAAAAAACGACAGAAGACAACACATGCGCTGCCTTTCGCTCCAACCCAAAGCGGAAAGCAGCGCACGGTTTCGTACGATGATTCCTTGATGCGGCGAACAAGTACGGCCACATCTGGGGGCTGGTCCTGTGCTATCCAATCGGCTGAGTCCGGTTCCTAAGACAACGCTTATCGCGTAGAGCGATGAACTTGCTCCTACCCCTGCTTCATAGACGCAGGGTCGATCAATGCGAATCCAACAACAACTCATTGATGTTAGAAGCAATATGACCATTTGCGAAGGCGCAAATGGTTCTGGTGCCGTGTTGAACAGTCATTCAGCTCCCTAAAAAACTGACCTTCACCTCATTGCTACGGCATTTTGTGTGGGGCTGATTGATCCATTGCGAGAACCCCCGGCTTGACGCATGAAAGTTAACTTTGGCTTAACATCTTCTCTCTACATTTGGACAACCCGAACTCACCAACCATCTTTTCGGGTGCCGACAAGGCACCGCTGTGTTCCTGCCCTCTCTTCTCAGAGAGGTCGATGAGTAGTTTGTGTGTGTTTCGCCCCTTTTCTCGCGCTTTTTCGCGAATGTTCATTTTCCTCCCCTCCATGTTTTCCTATCAATTTTTATTTTTCCATTGTATGTTCTACCCTCGACGATTGACCAGCTCCCTCCAACGGAGCCTGCTATTCCTTCTCGCTTTTTATGTTGTTCCAGCTCCCCTCTCTGCCCAGACCCAACCCTGCCCTACCCCGCTTGCCGACCTTCAAGTGACGCTTTGTGGAATCGACGGGATGTTGGTAGATCTCACCAGCTATGAAACTGACCTCACGAGCAGTTCCGGCTCTTTCACCTATGCTACCCCCGGCACCAGTGGGCCCCTCCCCACTGACCTGATTCTCTCCGAATATGTAGAAGGGACTGGCAACAACAAGGCCATTGAAATCTACAACGGAACTGGCGCGAGTGTGAATCTCGCGGCGTACAGCATCGCGGTGTATTTCAATGGAAACACTGTAGCTACTGGCAACATTGCCCTCAGCGGCACCTTGGCAAACGGCGCAACCTTTGTCGTAGCGAATCCTAGCAGCGTAGCGGCTCTGAGCAGCCTGGCTAATCTGACCAGCGGCGCCCTGAATTTCAACGGAAATGATGTCGTAGCTCTTCGTAAGAATGGCGTCAACATCGATGTATTTGGCCAAATCGGCAACGCTGCCAACTTTGCTGTGGATATCACTTACCGCCGCAAAAGCAGCGTGATTGAAGGTAATCCCAACGGATCAGCCCCTTTTGTGGTAGCCAACGAATGGGATGCTGCGCCTGTCAACTCCTTTGACAACATCGGGACCCACAGCATCATGAGCGCTGGCACACCTGGCGGTACGATTGCCGATCCCACCAGCGTGATGGTCAGCAATGGTCAGGTGTTCGAGGTGAGCTTTGTGAATGCCGCCACGGGTTGCACAGCCATGGGCAGCCTCACTTTTGCCATCGCTGCGACTGATACCACCGTGCTGAGTAGCACGACCTGCAATCCTGCCGACGCCGGCATGAGCACACAAATCCTCACCAACGCAGCTGGATGTGACTCCGTGGTCATTATGCAAGTGGTTCTTGAGACGGCGCTGCCAATAGCCGTATGCCAGCCCATCACTGTCATGCTTGATGCCTCGGGCCAAGCCAGCATCACAGCCAGCCAGCTCGACGGCGGTTCTTCTGCCACTTGCCTGCCACTGACCCTAAGTCTTGACAAGAGCAGCTTTGACTGCGCAGATCTCAAGCCCTCCACAGCCGTGGATGCAAGTGATCTTTTCTTCTCTGAATATGTGGAAGGCAGCGGATTTACGAAATACCTTGAAATCTTTAACGGAACTGGTGCCGCAGTCAACCTGAGCGGCTATCAAGTCCTACTGTATGCCAATGGCGCCAGCACTCCTACTTCTACTTTTTCGCTGAGCGGAATGCTCGCCAATGGAGAGGTTCTCGTGCTTTCCAACAGCCAGGCTACGGCCTACACCGGTCCTACGGTGACTAGCGCGGTGGTCAACTACAACGGAGATGACGCCATTGCGCTGGTCCGCGATGGTGGCACAGTGGTCGTGGATGTATTCGGAGCCATCGGCGAAGACCCAGGTACTCAGTGGCTTGTATCCGGAATCAGCACCCTCGATAAAACCCTTCGTCGCAAAGCGAATGTCTCTGCTGGTCGTGTGACGACCCCAGGCTTCCCTGAGCTCGCGATGGAGTGGGAACAGTTCCCCAACAACAGCGTTGACGGGCTGGGAACACACCAAATGGACGGATTTTTTGCTGGTGTGCCAGTTACCCTCACGGTGACCGATGCCAACGGAAACATGGCTTCCTGTGTGGCCAATGTAACGGTGAGCGATCCGACGGATGCTTGCTCTTTCCTCGCTCCGACCAACCTCGTGGCCAACGGTGATACGGCTTTCCTCGCACCGCTGCGCTGGGTGGACAATTCCAGCAACGAAGATGGCTTCATCATTCGCCGATTCTCTTCCTTCGGAACAGAAATACGCGATACCGTCCCAGCTAACCAGACTTTCTACTACGATGTGGTCTATATCTTCGGCGAAACGGTGTCATATACCGTGACGGCTTACCGCCAAGCTACGGGCGAATCAGCTCCCTCCAACATGGCCACGTACATCATGCCACATGGATTTGACCTCCTCAACCTCGAATTTGCTTGCTATGATCCGATCACGGACGAACTGACTTGGGTCGTCGAAAACACCAATGCGCAGTATCTTCCTTTCATCTGGGCACAGTGGTGGAGCAATCAGCGGGACACGCTTTATGCTGTTCCCAATGGATTTTCTTCCTTCCAGACGATCAACAATCCGCAGGACCCCAACACTTTTGGTGACGACAACATCACGGGCGTGTGGTACTGGGTGGAAAACCTGGACGTAGAAAAGGATGAGGTCTTCAGCATTCCGCTGGAAAATTCTTGCGCTGTGGCGCGTATGGGACACATTCCAGCGGCTCCCAAGGCGCGCAGAATTCCTGGCTTGATCACAATCCAAGGGCAGGCTTCTGCTCAGGACTACCTCGCCAGCCTCATCAGCGTGTCTCCCAACCCGTTCCAAACCACGGTGGAGATTTCTGCTGATGGCATCGAACAAGTCGCTTCTTGTCAGGTCACCAACTTGATGGGTCAGGTATTGATGCAATCCACACATCAACTCGCTCAACCCTCCAAATTGGAATTGGGCAACCTCGCACCCGGCGTGTATCTCCTCCACATTCGTGCTGGAAACGTGAGCACCACCCGCAAAATCGTGAAGGAATAATGCCTGTCGCGAGGTCGGCATGCTGAGAGGAGGTCAAGCCACTTCTTGATCCTTTCATTGCTCCCTCATCGCGAATGGTATCATTTGACTCCCTGCATCCTGTCAGCCATTGCTGGCAGGATGTTTTTTTTAGGGCGAGATTCCTTTGAAAGTCAACGTCTGAGCGGTTGATGAGGAATGGAGGCAATGGCGGAGGAATCGGTTGGGTGTTTTGAAGCGTCTATGGAATTGGAAAGCAACCCGCATACGTTGCAACTCTATCCCCAACCCTCATAAGGGTT
>DAITMB010000108.1:0-3433 GCA_036835375.1 Bacteroidota bacterium | reverse complement strand
TCTCGCTTCTAAAAATCTCGCTTCTCTTAGCGCATACACACTTGCTAAATAACACGACACGGTCAAAGCAATAAATGTCGGACTTTTAGATGGAATACTAAATTTATACTCCTCTCTGTAAGATCGCATGCCATATGAAAAATTTTTTTGAAAATTTATTTTTGCTTAAATGGTTTGTGGTTTTTTTTCTTTATGTACTGGCGGTAAAAAATCTTGTAGAACCCCGACCCATCTCGCTTGTCCCAACTGCGACCCTGGTTCAGTTCAGCAGGTAGTCTCGGCAGCTATACATATGTATGCGTGTGGACAGCTCGCCATGTCCGACGACCGGGTGGACCACATCCCCGATACACTTTGTGGCTGGGGCATTGGGTTTAGGGCATTGGAAGACGATGTAATTGAGCCAACGTTTTTTGGGTACCGAGAGTGGTATTACCCGGAAGATCGTTATCGCCCCATCCAAAATAAGTCGGAAAATGAATGATGAAAGGTCAGTATTGATCCTCGTATTCCAGCCTTCAGGCACAGACAGGGTGATCATCGACTTCCTCGCCAACGACCCCAACGACCCAAGAGTAAGGAAAGCGTATCCATTCCGTGACAACAAAACCAACTAATCCTTCGCGACATGAAACGATATTTTCTCTTGTGGGTGATGATAGGGAGTTTGGGAGTACTCTCCGCCCAAAGCTCAGGTGATTGCGTGCAAGGCATCAGCACCGATCCTGATAACCCAATCAAAGCTAACCCGGGTGATCCGGTGTTTCACGAAAACACTTTTGATTGGCGGCAGCCAAACTATCCCGTACGGCAGAGCTATTGCTTTAATGTGGGGCCTGAGGGCGTCCAAAATCCGTTTTACAGCACCAGTACGATGCTATCGGCTGTTGCAAGGGGAGCGCTGAGCGACTTCCAGCCGGTCGATGGCTGGGAACTGGTCATGCGAGATATGGGCTACCTTCAGCGTCCCGGGCAAATGAACTACAGCAGTGCCATTTCTAATGGGGGGACGTTCACGAGTCCTTATCTGATGCTCTATAACCGCTACCGGGGGGTATTGCGGGTGTTTGCTGCGCTCCCATTTCAAGTACCAGGGCAGGCCGTGCTGATTAAGCTTACAGTGAATGATGATGTAGATCATCTGTTTCCCGGCTACAAAAACCTCAACGGCCTCTTCAGCCAAAGCCAGCGTGTGGCTCAACCGCTGGATCGAGAGACGGCAGTACAGACCATTGCTTCGCCCGCTGCTTATCCAAGCCTTTGTAAGCTCTTTTTCTTCGCTGATTTCCACGTGGCCTATGATCCCTGCGTTTGTTATTTCAAGTCTGTGCTTGAAGTTAATTTCGATTGGATAGAATATGCTGCCTTCACGGCTGTGGGGCAAGATCAAGGGGTAACGCAAGACTTGGCCGCTGCCCTCAACTCGAGGGTTGACCATAGCCAATTTTTGGCCAGTTTTGCGGCTGAACCCGCGTTCATTGCTGGTACTTCGATTAGCGTTGATTCTCTCAAAACCGGCACCTACCTCCACGCACGGGCTTGGGAGTTGTTTACCAGGAAAATGAAAAAGGAGGAAGAAAATGGGAACTTCGAACTGGCCGGGGCCTTGTATTTCCTCGCTACGGCTGCAAAAGAAGGCGTCACCGTAGCCACTAGAGGAGTTCAAGCACCCATGGTGGAAGTTTCTGCTAGTACCGCCCAATTCGGTGGCATTGGTTCAGGTGCTATCGTCACAGCAACGGCAACTGTTGCGAGCGCCAAACAATTTACCTTGTCTAAAGCCTTGAAGGTGGCCGCTCCAGTCTTCGACTTCCTGTCATTACAATTCAAGGCAGACGAGCGGGCTATGATGCTGCCCATGGCGATGGAATCAGAACGGGTACTCGAGGGATTAATTCAGAAAACCCTCTTGGAAGCCATGACACAGCGGGTAGGGGTACCAGGATCCCAACAGGCAGAAATCCTGCCAGAAAATTGGACCTTCAACCTTCCAGCCTACCCTACCTACAACGAAGCCCTGGGGCTCGTGGGCATTCTAGGCGATGCGGTCGTGGACTACAATCGACGCATCATGGACACCCATGCTGTGAGGATTGATTGTAATGGCCGCCGCGTTCAGCGAACTTGGCGAGATTTTCGTAACCAGTATCGCTTTGATGATTTGAAATATATGTTCAACCCGGCAGCTCAGGTGGACCCGGAAAATACTCGGGTGTCTGGCGCCCTGGAGTTTCGATTTCCTCCCGGTGCTCAGCCCGATCAATTGTTCAACCTAAGCGAACTGCCCGGAAGTGCTAACCGCTACCTTAGCCCGTTTCTGCCGTTGGGAGATCTGACTGGCTTGGTGGTGGCCTATGAATATGACGGTTACATCAGAGATCCTGACGCTCCTGGGGCCTCCCCTGACTGCATGGCGGTAGAACCAGAGCCAAAGGCGGAGATTTACCTTCGGATGTTGATCGAGTATGAATTTGACGCGATCGGAACCGATGGGAATCGAATCACCCAAGTCGAAGAACTCTTGATCCCGGTTTCTTTGGTTTCCAGGCCGGATGCCTGGTTCCCAGCTCCGGCGGACTTGCAAACCTATTCCCAGTCCCTGGATATTACCTCCCCCACCACGTTCAGTAGCAGCGAGACCTACTTCTTCGACGATGTCAACATCTCCGCCAACCTCAGTACTGCCCCTGGGGTCGAGGTGACCATCTACGCTGGTCAAAGCATCAACATTGATCCAACGATCAGCATCTCCCTCAATATAAACTTGGTATTAGGCTTTCCGCCCAATTGGATCACGAAAGAGCTGTCTGCGCTGACTGCCTCTACCTTTGACTTAACCGCCTACTGTCAGCAAGGTACTTACAAAGCCAATGAGCCCGCTGCTCCATTGATTGCTGAGGTGAAAGATTTTTGGCCAGAGAAATCAGCTCTCCTTACCCTCAGCGCCCATCCCAATCCCACCAGCGACCGCATCACCCTGCGCTACACCTTGCCCGCCGAGGCTTACGTCTCCCTTACCCTATACGACATCACGGGCCGCTCTGTGATGCCCATCCAGGCCGAAACGCTTACCTCCGCCGGGCAACAGGAGACCAACGCCGACCTCAGCTCCCTCGCCGCAGGCATGTACCAAGTGATCTTGAAAGCTGATGGGCAGCGCCAAGTCATAAAGGTGGTCAAAACGCAGTAGCGCGACGATTGGAGGAAGCGCAAACCTAAACAGCTCATAAGCAGCGCACTGTCGAGCAATAGCTGGTGGTTGCGCTACTGGTCGATTCGATCAACTTCAACTTTTTTAACCCGTTGAGCCATTAATCCATATCAGCATATTTTAGACAAATCAAAACTCTCTCTTCGGCAGGCTCAACGAACGCACGCTTCGACACACTTCGACACACTCAGTGCGGGTGCTCAAGACAGGCAGTGCGGGCGC
>DAITMB010000107.1:0-17422 GCA_036835375.1 Bacteroidota bacterium | reverse complement strand
CTTTGGGGGCAAGTTTCAGTTCTTCCGCCGCCTGCCCCATGGCTCGATTTGCAGCTGCATATTGACCTGTCTCTTGCAGGGTGCTGGCCAGGTTGATCAGGAGGGTAAATCGCGTGAGAGGATTGGTCCGCTCTAGCTCAAGAGCTTGCTGAAACTGCTTTTCTGCCCCAGAAAAGTCGCCGATGGTGAAGTAGATCAATCCCAGATCCGAAGACATGAGGGCGACTTCAGCGGGATTGGCCTCTGAGCCAAGGGATTCGTAGTAGCGCAGGCCGTCTTCTAAGACCAGACGCGCTTTCTGGTATTCGCCCAGCTCGGTATAGGTATTGCCCAATGGCCGAAGAGCTTCATAGACCAAAAAACCGTTGCGAGGAACAGTCCCTACCTTCATCCATTGATAGATTGCTTCTAACACTTCCACTGCGCGCAGGCTTTTGCCTTCTTGCCTTGCAAAGTAGCCCAAGGAGGTGTACAAGTAAGCTGTATTTCGGTCGGTAGCCCACCAGATTTGGCTCAGGGCTTTTTCCAGGACAGACATGGGCGAAGTCCAGCCGCGATCATCGTAGAGGTACGCCAGGTCCACGTAGCTTCTGCGCCAGGCTACACTGTCTTTTTGATTGTGGTGATAATTCAGTATTTTATCATATCGTGCATCGGCTTCACTTTGTGAGGAAGCATCAGCGGCTTCTTGGGTCCAAATAGCCAGAGAATCTCCGGCAGGTTGGGCACTTCCGCTTCCGTGTAGAAGCAGAAAGAGGACCCCCAAAAAATGAATCCAAAGCTTGTGAAAAAGAGAGGGTAAACGTTGAAAAAGCATAGGCGGGCAGGTGCATGGGCTGACTCGGGCCAGATCTTTCGAGAGGATTCTGAAGAGGAGCGGTGAGCCATGAATCCACTTGTTGAGCGGATCATCTGCAAAAGAACGCAAAAAGCCCCCAGATTATCATCTGGAGGCACTTGGTATCATCAAATTTATTATCGTTCGAAGAGAGGAGCGTCTGCGAAGGCGCGGCAATATGCTGGCAGCGAGTGGTCTGGCTGACTTATGCTTGGGGCCTATTTGAATTTCGCCAAATCACAATGACCAACATGACAATCACTGCCAGCAACACAATCAGCAAAAGGGTGCACCAGCAGCCGCCAAGCAATGGAATGTCGGGGACAATGTTGCAAGGAAACTCGGTTGGATCAGGAGGCACTCCACAGCCACAGATCAACGTATCCACCTGACTCACTGTGTCGCCTGGGAAGATGATGTCGAGCCTAGCAGGAATGTTCTCGCAGCTGGTGATGGCGGGGTTTCGTGGCACGCGGATCAACAGTTCCGCCGAGCAATATTCGTAGTAATTGGGATTTTGGTCGATGAACGGATCTTGGTATCCGAGCAAGATTCCGCCGAGTCCATTCATTTGCCAGGTAAACCCAGGCGGATTGGCAGCGGTCATCTCTGGCAAGGTAGCTAAGTCAGTCGTGTTGTAATACGTATCTCCAATTCGGAGAGAGAGGATTTCGACGTCGCTGATTGCGGCAAGTGCCACATACTCGGAAAACGTGACATGAATGGTAAAATCGCTAACGGCAGCAGTTCCCTCGTTGTAAAAAGTAATTTTATAGTCGATAAAATTCAGCGAATCCATGCAAAAGGGCCGGGGGCTACCGATGATGGCGTTGGGATCTTTCCCGGCGACGAGGACTCCGGTGACGGAATCGAATTCGTAGGCTGTCGATGGAGTTCCCCTATCGTTAGCCCGCAGGACCACGGTGATCTGAAACTGGTCTCCAAGTTCAATCTGGCTGGGGTCATTCACCACAAACTCCATGAAAAGCAACTCTTCCAAGCCTTGACTTAAGCTTGCACTCCCCTCTGGGATCTCAAAATCTATTTGGCTATTGAGCGCGCCCTCAGAGGTGGTGATGACTTGATCGGATTCGATGTTGAGGGATTCCGTTTGTTGAATTCCCGCGTAGTGGCTTCTCACGATGTAATTGCCTCCATCGTCAAGCTTTGGGTGTACTTTGGAATTGTTGTAATAGATGCTAATAAATCCTCCATTGGACAGCGGTACGAGGGAGGATCTGTCCGCGAATCCTGCGATCACCACAAAGTCATCATCGGGCTCCAGTTGTTTCCAGTTGAGGTCAACCTTAACGGCTTGTTGCTTCGGAACGAATGAGAAGGTGCTCGTGGCGAAGTTGGGGCTCCAGGGAATCGAAGGCGGACTCACACGATCCGGGTGTACGGGTCGCGTATTGCGGGAGTACAAGGGAGTAATGGTCACGTGTGTATTGGGCAATTTGGGCTCCCGTAGATTGTAGCGATGCTGGAGAGAGACCTGAGGGAGATCGGGTGTGCCAGGATCGTCAGGATCAAGATCACTTACTTGATGGCGAGAGAAGCTTCCATCTCCCCACTCTACAAATATTTCATAGCGCGGATCTTCAAATCCTTCTTCTTCAGGATAGAGTCGCTCTAGTTCTGTAAGTCCCCATATTCTCAGGTCATATTTATCAGTCGGAGTAGCTCCATCTGGAACTAAGGAATATTGTGGTGGTTGCGCAAAACTTCCTGTCGTCAGGACGAGCATCAACATCGCGAAGAGGCTAAAGCGATAGGCGTTCATAGGAAGGAGGGGTTGTAATGAAAGCATTGGAAGAAGAAAGGTTCAAGCAAAATGGGAGACATTGTTCGAAAGTAGGGAATTTTTGGGAAGGGTAAAAATGCTGAAATATCATTCGAAGAATGAAATAAACGATATCACCACGTCCTCAAATAGACGTCATGTCCCGGTGGAATTACACTTTTTCCAAAGAAATCCGTTTGATACTTTTAGGGCAGCGCTCTTTCAGACTGTGCTAATTTTCACCAGAAGGCATTTTTGCATGACTCATTTATACCAGTATCTCCTGAGAGGTCTGTTGCTCTTCTTGTTTCCCTCCACCCTGAGTGCTCAGGTCCTACATGGTACCGTCACCCAGGGCAACAGTGACAAAACCATTCCTGGCGTAGCCATACGCTTGATAGGCAGCACACAACACGCCGAGACGAACCGCAAAGGCGCGTTTGTATTTACTTCTGATTTTACCAGCAAAGCCGTTTTTCTTTTCGAAAAAGAAGGGTTTGTTTCCTTGGAGCGGGTCGTGATATTTCCCAAAGGCAAGGATTCTGTTTGCCTTAACGTGAAGCTCACGCCGATCAACTCCTCTATCGGTCGAAATGTGCAGAATGTCTCCTCACGCCTTCCCAGGGCTTACCAAAAAACGCCTGAATCGGTGTCTGCTCTTCATGCTACGCACTTTCGAGAACTTCCTGCCCGCCACCTTCCAGAAGCACTGCTTGGCCTTCCCGGCGGAGCCTTGATACAGCAATCCTACGCTTCTGCGACACCGCAGATTCGGGGGCTTTCGGGCCGCAATGTGCTACTGGTCGAGGATGGAATTCCTCTGATGCCCGTCACCCTCGGCGCAGGTCCAAGCCCCTGGTGGCTCACCGTGGATCCATCTACTGTCCATCGGGCCGAAGTCCTGCGTGGAACCGGGTCGGTGTCGCATGGCAATCAAGCCACCGCGGGTGTCATCGGGCTGCACAGTGCCCCCAATCGCTACACCACATCGGGCTGGAAGCTACATGGCCAAGCCACAACTCGCTATCAGCCGGGCCAGGCTGAGATGGGAGGAGATGCCTCTTTGCACCTCTCCGGTCGCGGGGTCTCTGTGCTAACCAACGCTTATCGCCGCAATTGGGGGGCGATGCCCCTCGGTGCTGGTAGCTCGGCGATGCCCCCACCGGGATATGATAGCAAGGGTTTTCAAGGAAAAATGGGTCTGCGACTCGGCTCGCAACACCAACTGGAAGTGGGATTTCAGCAGCACGAGCTTCGTCTTGATTCGGCACATGCGGCTGCGCTGCCTCCCCTGCCGGTGGAACTGGGACTTGAGCGGCAGCAAGCTCACACACGCTGGACAGGCTACTTTGACCAACCATGGTGGCAGGAGGTGCGGGTGACGGCAGTAGCGCAGCGATTTGGGCTGGATCGATACAAAAATGGCCATCAAGCAGATGCCGCCGAAAGCGAGCGGGAAGAGGTGCAGACGCTCCGCGCGATGGTAGAAGTCCATGCGCAGCCCAATTTTTTGTGGCACATTGCCTCGGGCGTGGATCTTGCCCGGCATGAGGTGAGCAGCGAGGCCTGGCGTCTTCCCCTGGATGGGGCACCAGAAGCTTCGGCTCCCACGATCCCCACGGGTGCTACACAGGAAGAAATCGGCATTTACAGCCTGCACACCGTGGATTTGCTGAAGTTACACCTCTCCTTTGGGGGCCGTGCGCACGCACAGCGTGTCTCATGGACTGACCCGACTTGGGGGGAAGATTCCTGGTCGCCGCAAGCCCTCACGGGCAATGTCTCAGCGATGTTTGAGCTCAGTCGGCATGTAGAAATTGTCTCTTCTTTTCGCACGGGGTTCCGCGCACCGGGCCTCACGGACCTCCGCACAAGCCAGGGTGCTTCCGGTTACCTCCTGCGCCCTTCCGACAGTCTTGGGACAGAGCGCATTTTTAGCTCAGAAATTGGCCTGAAAGCAGAAAGCCGCTGGTTTACCGGTAGCTTGTCCTTCTATCATCAGCAGCTCGGTGATTGGATCCGGGAAGTTTCTACCAACACCCTTTATCAAGGAGCGATCATTCATCAGGCTCAAAACATAGATCAAGGATTTGTACAAGGCGTGGAGGCCGAAATGGAGGTACCCTTGCGCTCCTTCGCCTCCTTGTATGGAAGCCTCACCTACACACAGGGCATGTCGCTCAAACAAGGTGATTTTCTGCCTTATGTGCCGCCCTTGAGCAGTCGATTTGGCCTTAGACTCAGTCCCGTCGCAGGGTTTTGGAGCCGACTGGAATGGCGCCATGCCTCACGTCAAGAGCAGATTTCTGCCATCGATCTCCTCAACCCACAGCAAAACCCCGATGGCACACCGGGGTGGAATGTGTTTCACCTGCATGTAGGCTATGATTTCGCTTGGGGATATGCCATGATCGGCGTAGAAAACATGCTAAACACCCGCTTCGCGTACCACGGCTCAGCCATCGAATCCCCCGGCAGACTGATTCTCTTCTCACTCCAACTCGGTTTTTAACATGATTGTCTTCATCCCATCTCCCCTCTGACTTCTGACCTCTCCCATCTCCCGTCTGACTTCTGACTCTCTGACTTCTCTCCTCTCCTCTCCCGTCTCGCTTCTCCCCGTCTCACTTCTCCCCGTCTCACCTCTCACTCAACCTTCTCCACAAAAGCATAAATTCTGGGATTTCCATCGCGTCGCTTGACCTCAAAGCGCAACAGATTGCCGCTGGATTTACCGACATTCCACAGGTAGGCTTTAAGCCGCGCCTGGGGATGGGTGAGCAGAGGAATGTGGCGCGTGCGCAAGGAAAAGTCAGCGATGTAGTGCATTTCTGCCGGATCAGGCAGGGACATCAACTCAATCGCTTGCCAAAACCGGGATTCCCCGTTGACCTCGATGGTGACCACGAGTTGAGGCAAAGCTTCGCCGATTTGATCGAGGCATGCGTCAAGCTGGATGGATAGTATTTCGGGGAAATCCGTGAAATAATGTGAAGGAACGACTTCTAAAGTGGAAACGAACCCCTCCTCAGATTGCCAGGAGACATCCGTGGCCACCGCCAATCTACGCCAACCCGGACTGACCGCAGGCTCTTGTTCTTTCGTGAAGACGTAATATTCGCAGATGGGCCACAGCATTTCCACTTTGCGCACAGGAAAGTAGCGCTCTACTACTGAGAGATATTGGAGCGGAAAATCCCGACTCAGCCACCCCATCGCCACTGACTTCGCTTGGGAGCTGTCTGCCCATGCCAGGAAGGTAGCAAGCGGCGGCAGCTCATACCCATTGAACTGAATGGGAGGATCTTGTTGTTGAACATAATATTCAAGGTAAAAAGGATGGTTCATTTGCATCCAGCCCGCTTCTGCGCCTGCTTTCTCAGAGGCGTAGAGCTGTACCATCTCTTTAGGACCCTTGTCATAAAACCATTCGTAGAAATGCCGCTCATATACCAGCGTCGTCACTGACAGGGCCATGAGTCCCAGTGCATAGACCGTGCGGGCAAAGGGCCGTTGTTCTTTGGCAAATGAAAAAATTCCCAGTAACAGAAAAGGATACGCAAACACCATTGAACTGAAATGAACAATCGGCGCGACGGTCCAGGAATAAATTACGGCGATGCTGATCGGTACCAGCGCCAAGTCAAGGCTGATCCAGCGATAGAGCTGGCTTTCGCGTCGCCACTGCGACTTCCAGACCAATCCAGTAAGCACTGCGAAGGTGCCCGCCGCAAACCACCAGGAAAAGTGGAACAGGTACCCAAGGTATCGCAAGAAAAAGGCGCCGTCTGGTGCGCCCATCCATCCTGAGCCAGCCGCTTGCGCTTGGTGGAGGAGAATCGGAAGATGGGGAAGGTATAGCAGCGCCATTCCCGCGACGGCCAGCAGATAAGCTCGTCTTCGGGTGGGACCAAGGGCCAGCCAACCCGACACGATCATGACCACCGCGAGCATTGCTGCGTAGTAGTGGAAATATCCACACAAGGCCCCCATGACGGAAAATCCGGCCATGGAGCTTTTTTTGAGCGGCTTTTCTAACTCTATGAAAGCGCTGAGATACCACGCCAATCCCAATACCGCACAGATTCCCAACATATAGGGACGCAAAGTGAGGCTGTGAAAGAGGCTACACTCAGCGCTGGCCATGAATGCCCCCGCCATCAGCCCCGCCGTGTGAGAAAACCAGCGGGTTCCCAGCCTGCCGACCAGCACAATGGATAGCAGGCCAAAGCCTAGAAAAGGGATTCGAAGGCTCCATTCGGAGGACCCAAACACCTGTGACCAACTCCACAGAAACACTTGGTTGCCCGCCGGGTGACAATCTGGCATGACGCCTTCCCGTATCAGCTCGGAAAAAGAATCGTACTGCAAGCGAGACAGGGCGCTTAGGTCATCATTGCCTAGCGACAAGTCGCTGATCTGATAAAGCCTCAGGCCTAGCGCCATAACCAAAACCAGCAGCCAAGGTACTGCGGTTCCTAAAAGGGGCAGGGATGTGCCTCGATGAATGCGCATGGTTCGGAGTCTCCATTAGCCCCGATCGTTGATGAGTCATCCTTCCCAGCGGGGCGAATCGCAATTTTCCATTTCCTCTCGCTGAAATCCTAATGCACTTGTGACTTGAGGGAGCGAGCGATGCAGAAATGATTCTTTATGAATCAACCTTGTCCAGCTTGCGTTGGAGCTTGTCCTGTTTATGTTCGAGCCGACGAGCTTTGCGCTTTTTCCTGGAGCGCTGGTCCTGATCGCGGTCTTCAGGATCTTCCTGAATCTGGAGGTGCCAGATGAACCCTACGCCCACGCTGAACAAATCCCAGGTGCTGGCAACCTCGCGCTGCCGCTCAGGAAACACCAGACTAGGCTCAGAAGCGCGATATGTGAGGCGCTGGTAGTTCCCCCAGACCCGGATTTGATTTTGTGAACGACGATTGTAGCGATAGGCGAGGCCCAGCCGCCCTTCATAAGCAAGCTCCTGACCGATTCCTTCAAAGCTCCGCTCGGATTGATACGTCCCCAGCGAAAGGGTCGGCTGTAGGCTCAGGCGTTCGTTGAGCCATGGGAGACGATAGTTGTAATTCACGCTGCCAGATAGTGAGAAAAAAGGCCAATACACATAGGATAGCCCAAGGTTCCGGGGGTAGCCCTGCACTATGTAGCCCACATAATTCACCCCGACATAAAGCTCGTCATACACATTGAGCAAAATCCCTAAGCGGAGACTGCCCGCTTTGTAATAGTCCAGCACATTGCGATCGACCGAGTCCCAGCTCGCCCATCTCCATTGCATGGACGTGCTGTCAGTCTCAGGAAAATAGCGCTCCCCTTCATACATATCTCGGTAACCCGCCCGCCAGGTATTGAGTCCGGGATCGACGATGAAGCGAATGTTCCAGGTTTTCCCTTCGCCATCAGGTGCCGGACCAAAAATCTGAGCGGGGAGATCTTTTCCAGCCAATAGGAACATCCCAAGGAAGAGCCAAGTCGGGATCCTCGTCATGAGACGAGGGACGGCGATCGTCATGTCGTGGGTCATTTTGCGGTTCATGTCGCTGTGCATGGGTGACGTCGTGATGTGAATTCGCTGGTCAAGAATATTCATTTTCATTTCGGGGCGAAAGTCTAAAATTTTACCCTTTCTTTACCGATCTCGAAGCATTACTTTTGAAATCAATGGCATCAAACCATTATTATTCCAGCTGCTTCATTTTGAAATAATTTAGAGGGAACATCGCATCTCAGAAGCTCAGCTGATCTGAATGCCCTTTTACTTCAAGCAAAAGACGCTCAGAAGCTAATCTATGCTACTTCTGACTTGATTTTTTCCACGGTCTTTTTCCAGCATTTTTGATCAATCTAAATGAAAACTAGATAAAAAAGATTTTCGGGGGACACCACTCGTTTCTGCCGTCTTGATCGTCTAGTTGCTGAACGGCTTTGGAAGCGTGCCGCCGACATTGATCCGATTCAGAATTTGGTACAAAATTGAGGATCCATTTTTATTTTGAAGGGTTCAATCATGACACAACGTGTTCTCCTCCTGCTGATCTTATCGATAGGCGGCAGCCTGTCGGCCCAGGGATCCTACACGCTGAGCGGCTACGTGCGCGACAGCGCGAGTTCGGAGCTAATCATCGGAGCGGTGATCACTGCCGGAGAGCTCAAAGCGGGGACCATTTCAAATAGCTATGGATTCTATTCCCTCACGCTGCGATCTTCGGACAGCGTGCGGATCACAGTGGATTATCCTGGTTACCAGCGTCTTGAGCGCACATTTGCTTGGGAGAAGAGTCTTCAGGTGAATCTTCTGCTGCAAGTCAAGGAAATCGAGCTGGAGGAAGTCGTGATCACGGACCAAAAGGCGCGGGAGAATGTGGAGCGCGCTACGATGGGCGTAATCGATCTGAACATTGACGAAATCGAGTTGCTGCCTGCGATCGGAGGAGAGACAGACCTCCTCAAGAGCCTCCAACTTTTGCCGGGCGTGCAGTCGGGCACGGAGGCTTCGGCAGGATTCTATGTGCGCGGCGGCACCAGCGACCAAAACCTCATTTTGCTGGACGAAGCGCAGGTGTACAACCCCTTTCATTTGGCAGGTTTCCTCAGCGTGTTTAATACTGCTGCGATCAAAAGTGTGAATCTTTACAAGGGAAGCTTCCCGGCGCAGTACGGGGGACGTCTTTCGTCGATTCTCGACATTTCGACCAAGGATGGCAATATGCAGGAGATACACGGCGAAGGGGCTATCGGCCTGATCTCTTCCCGGCTGATGGTCGAGGGACCGATTTGGAAGGACAAAATGTCGTTTATGGTCTCCGGGCGAAGGTCCTACGCCGATCTGCTGATTCGGCCATTTTTGCGTTTTGGCGTGAATCAAGGCTATTTTTTACATGATTTCAATGCCAAGCTCAACTATCGGGTGTCGGACAAAGATCGTATTTACCTCAGCGGCTACCTCGGACGGGATCAATTCACCAACGAGCGCCTGATTCCTGGCCGAGATACCAGCCGCGTCGGTATCGGATGGGGCAATCGCAGCGCTACTTTTCGCTGGAATCACCTGTTCGGCGATAAGCTGTTTTCCAATACCAGCCTCATTTACAATGACTACCGAAGTGAGCAGGAGCAACGCGGAGGCGGCATCGGCTTTTCGCAGCGGAGTGAAATCAGGGATTGGACCGCAAAGGTGGATTTTGATTACTACCCTTCGCCGCGTCACCAGATCAAGTTTGGAGCTTCGTATGTGTATCACGACCTCACGCCAAGCAGACAGGAGGGGAAGCTGAGGTTGCCTGAGAATCGAGATTCAACCATTTTGAATGTCAGCCGGCGATTTATTCACGAGGCGGCGCTGTACCTCAACGATGAAATTTTGATCAACGATCGGGTGGGCCTCAACCTGGGACTGCGCTTCCCGGGATTTCTGGACAAGGATACGACCTATCTGGCCTGGGAACCACGGGCGACGCTCCGCGTGGGGTTGGGATACAACAGCTCGCTCAAGGCTGGCTACACCGAGATGAACCAGTACCTGCACCAGGTGGCGAGTTCGGCGATCAATAATCCCTTCGACTTTTGGATCCCGAGTGGCAAGCAGGTTCCCGCGCAGCGTGCCCGACAATTGGCCATCGGCTATTTTCAAAATTTGGCCAAGGACAAATACGAGGCGAGCGTAGAGCTGTACTACAAGACCATGAGCAATCAAATTGACTACCGCGAAGGCGGTAACCCATTTTCTCCCAACTACGAAGACCAGCTCGTCTTTGGCGATGGATGGGCCTATGGCGCGGAGTTTTACTTTCGAAAGCGCGCAGGCCGACTCACTGGCTGGGTGAGCTACACGCTCTCGTGGAACTATCGGCAATTTGATAGTTTGAACCTCGGTCAACCCTTCTTTTTTCGCTACGACCGCCGACACGATCTTTCCCTCGTCCTGGTGTACCGGTTCAACAAGCGCTGGTCCTTCTCCTCGGTCTTTATCTATGGCACAGGCAATGCCATCACCTTGCCTTCCGGCTTGGTGACGTTACCGGGATTTTTTGGGAATCAACGGGGTTCTAATCCGCCGATCTTCGATTATTCTGGAAAAAACGGATTTCGAATGCCCGACTACAGCCGCCTGGATCTCGGCCTTCGCTACACCAAAGAAGGCCCCAAAGTCAAGCAGGGAGTTCACATTGATATTTTCAATGCGCTCAATCGCCGCAATCCCTTCTACCTCTATTTGGCCACCGAATACGACACCCGCGCCAACGCCAACCGCATCGTCGGGAGGCAGTTGTCGCTCCTGCCCATGATCCCCACGGTCACCTACGTCTTTGACTTTTGATCTACCTCCCTATGAAACAGCCACTTGATCACCTATCCATTGATCTGCCACATCGCGGGGCATCAATGACGGGCCGCTCACCCATCTGGGAACCAACTAAGGGATTTCTTAATCAGCTTTCCAACACCTTTTCCCTGCGGCTATCCGCCTGGGTGTGCGGGGCGATGTGCCTGATATCAGGGTTGTCCTGCGAAAAAGTCGTTGACTTTCAGCAGACAGCTTATGAACCGAGACTAGTTGTGTACGGAGCCTTGTTCGCCGACTCGATCCCCAGTGTCCTCGTCGGGCGCTCTCAGTCCTATTATGGCTGGCAAGAGTACAGCCAAGAAAAGTACTACGTCGAGGGAGCAGAAGTGAGCCTTCAAACAGCGAACCAGATAGAACAATTGGTACTTGGACGCTTTCAAAAAGACTTTTTTAGTGTGCGTTATGGCCATTACGACACAGCTCGCACGTCCATCTACCAGAGTGAATCGCCCAGTCTGCTGCCAGACTCTGCCATTCGAGTGTATGAAGGGAGCAAGCCCTTGCAGCCCGGAAAGTGGTACGAATTTCGGGCTGCCCATCAGGGAGATGAGGCGCTCAGCGCTGTGTACATTCCGCATCGGGTGGCGAATGTCTCTGCGCGGTTTAGGGCCAGGGACACCAGCTACTCCAGATCAATTTCGTATGACGTTTACGATCAATATGTCGAGGAAACGAATGAGACAAGATTTGAGCTGGTGATTTCATATGACATGCAAGAAGAGATTCCCATGTACAGCAGGCCCGATGTCACCACCTCCTATGTCGAAACTGGCGTATTTTATGAATATGATCCTGTAACTGGGAATGCTACTCAATTGATTAAGGATGTCTTGATCACACAGCGCGGAGGGTACTTTATGAAGGCTGGTCCCGGACGGGTGGAGCAGGTCGTGCAGGTGGGAGCGGTCGGCGTAAGAAGCATTTCATACGGCACCTATTCTACATCTAATGACTTCACCAACCTTCCGCTGGAGGAGGAGAAGTTGGAGCGATTGGCAAATGGAGACACCATTGATTTCGTTTCTCGCGTGCAAATTGTGGTTTCTGCTGCCCAGGAGGATGTCCAGGAGCTAGCTAGCTCAGTGTTCCGGCAACAGGGATCCTTGCTGGATCCCCTGGCTGAGCCTACCCTCCTCAAGTCCAACCTCGAAGATGCTGTAGGCATTGTGTGTGGAATGTCTCTCACAGAAGTAATCGAGGTGCCCGTGCGTGCCTGGCGTTATCAGTAAGTGCGGCAGATGATCCAGCACAGGTGACGATCCTTTGAGCAGAAGCCGAAATAGCCGAAGTTAGCGGCATGGTCAGCACTTTTCCAGCAGCCTTTATCGAACGAATGTCGGCCCAGCTCGGAGAACAGTTCCCAGCTTGGCAAGAAGCGATGTTCCAATCGCCGCCCCTGAGCATTCGGCTAAATCCCCGAAAGCTGCCGCCTTCTCCAACCTTGGTCCCCGTGCCTTGGAGTCAGCACGGCTTCTACCTTCCGCAACGACCGATCTTCGCGCTAGATCCTGCCTGGCATGGAGGCGGATACTACGTGCAGGAGGCCAGTTCTATGCTCTTGGAAGCGGTGCTGGCACCTCATTTGCCATCCCGCCCGTTGGTCGTGCTCGATCTTTGCGCTGCACCCGGCGGAAAAACCACTCACTTGGCCAGCCTGATTCATGTGCAAAGCTTGCTATTGGCCAATGAAGTCATTCGCCAGCGAAGCCGAACCCTCATCGAGAATGTCTCCAAATGGGGGAGTGGAAATGTATTGGTGACGCAGCAGGATCCTCGTGACTTTTCGCGCTTGCCCGCTTTTTTTGACTTGATCTTGGTGGACGCGCCCTGCTCTGGCGAGGGGCTTTTTCGGAAAGACCCCGATGCCATTGCCGAATGGTCGCCGGAGCATGTCCAATTTTGTGCTGCCCGGCAGTCGCGCATTCTGGAGGACATTTGGCCCAGCCTAAGGCCTGGCGGCTTGTTGCTCTACAGCACATGCACCTGGAGTCCCGAGGAAAACGAGCAGCAAATTCTTCGTTTATTGGCTACACAAGATGCCGAGGTGCTGGAAAGTCCGTTGGACCCCGTTTGGGGATTTACCAATGTGGCGCTAGGCTCAGGCTCCAGCTACCAGGCCTTGCCTCACCACGTGGCGGGAGAGGGATTTTTTCTCACGTTGCTCCGCAAATCAGGAGATGTAGCGCAGGTCCAGTCCGCTGGCGCGTTGCGGAAACTCGAACTTGCTACCAAAAAAGACCGAGCCTGGGTTTCGAACTGGTTGCCGGAAGACTGGGCCCTGTTGCGCCGCGGGGAGTCGCTCTATGCCCTTCCAGAAACTACTTTGACCGCTGCCGACCATATTGCGCAGCGCTTGCCACTGCTGCACACAGGAGTGACCTTGGCCGAGGTCAAAGGCAAGGACCTCCGCCCATCTGCGGGCGCGGCTTGGTGGCCTGATTTGGGCGAAGGTTCGTGGGAGGTCTTGGAATTAGACCACGTGGAGGCGCTTCGATACCTCCGACGTGACCCGCAGTCGATGCCCACGCCTAAGGGCTGGCTCTTGGTAAAGGCAGCGGGAATGCCATTGGGATGGGCCAAAGGGCTTGGCAACCGCCTCAATAATTACTACCCGCAACCTTGGCGATTGCGTATGGAGCTACCAAGCGCTCAGTGAACATGGCGATATGAGAGACTTTTCGGAGCGACTTTCTGCGTCCACTGGTGTCACTTTCCTTTGGGGCTGCGATGGAGTCCATTTGATACATTCTTCCTTTTCTCCGTGGCAAAAGGGATTTTCTGCCATCTTTGCAGGCAAATGCACACAACAACCTAGGATTATGGCCAGAGCCTGGATATTCGACATGGATGGCGTGTTGGTAGATAGCAATCCGTATCACCGGCAGGCATGGACGAGCTATGCCAAAGCTTTGGGAAAATCGATTGATCAGACTTGGCTCTCCAAGCACGTGTTTGGGCGGATCAACCGCGACGCACTCAGCGCCCTGCTAGGGCGTGTGCCTACAGACGAAGAGCTAGCCCAGCACAGCGCCAACAAAGAAGCACTGTTTCTTGACCTTTTCACACCCAATATTACCCTCTTGGCGGGTTTGGAGACCTTGCTTCCACAAGCAAAAGCCGCCGGAATACCGATGGCCGTGGCGACCTCTGCGCCTCGGATGAATGTAGAATTTGTATTTGATCGATTGGGGCTTTCAGCCTTTTTTGAAGTAGTGATCGACGAGGAGATGATCGAGCGTGGAAAACCTGATCCCGAAATTTATCTCAAAGCTGCTAAAGCTTTGGCGATTCGACCAGAGGATTGTCTTGTGTTCGAAGATTCTTTTTCTGGAGTTCAAGCAGGCTTGGCGGCTGGAATGCCTGTGATTGCCTTGAGTACCACGCACAAATCCTTTGAATTCAACGAAGTAGAAAAAGTCATCAAGGACTTTCGAGATTTTTCGCTGGAGGACTGGTGGGACGGAGGAAGCTATGACTGATCGTGCGCAGCAGTGGGATTTGATCGTCGTGGGGGGTGGTGCAGGTGGATTTTTTGGAGCGATTCAAGCTGCTGAGCAGGCGCCGGGGTTGCGAGTCCTGATTCTTGAAGGTTCGGCACAGACCCTCAGCAAAGTGCGAATTTCGGGTGGCGGCCGTTGCAACTTAACCCACGCTTGCTTCGATCCCCTGGCGCTCAGCAGCCATTATCCCCGAGGGGAAAAGGAGCTTTTGGGACCTTTCCATAAATTTGGTCCGGGCGACACCCTCGACTGGTTTGAACGGCAGGGAGTAATCGCAAAAGTGGAAGAAGATGGACGAATGTTTCCGGTCACAGACTCGGCGGAAACGGTAGCGCGCTGCCTTGAGCAGCGAGCGGAAGCCCTTGGTATCGAGCTTCGCCTGCGGCAACGTGTCGTGGGAATACACCCTTTCGATGGAGGATTTTCCCTTGACATCTCAGGTGGCAGCACCGAGGAATGCCGTCAAATCCTACTCGCCACAGGGGGGCAGCCCGCGATGTGGGAGCAGTTGTCGGCCTTGGGCCATCACATTGTACCGCCCGTGCCTTCGTTGTTTACATTCAAACTTGCTGCCTCGAGTTTGCACAAGCTCGCAGGCATCTCTGTGCCCAGCGCCCGGCTGCGGCACCCGGTGAGCGGATTGGAAAGCGAAGGACCATTGCTCATCACCCACGAGGGGCTGAGCGGACCTGCGGTGCTGCGCCTTTCGGCCTGGGGTGCCAGAGATCTTTATTCGGAGGGCTATCGGGGTCAGATTCGGGTCAATTGGACAGGGAAGCCTGAGATCGAATGGCTGGAATTTCTACACGATCGTCGCAAGCAGGAAGCCAAGCGCGCCTGTGGGAGTCGGGGGCAAGGAGATCTCCCGCTTCGTTTGTGGCGATGGCTGCTGGAGGAATCTGGGATTTCGCCAGAGGATCGATGGGCCGATCTGTCAAATGCAGCGTTGAATGCCCTGCTCGATCATTGCACAACAAGTGAACATACGCTCATCGGCAAAAGCACCTTCAAGGAAGAGTTTGTGACAGCAGGGGGCGTAGAGCTGAGTGAGGTCGATCTGCGACGGATGGAATCACGGCTGTGGCCCGGCTTATTTTTCGCCGGGGAGGTCCTCAACATAGACGCGGTGACAGGCGGTTTTAATTTTCAGGCTGCTTGGACAGGAGGATGGCTCGCTGGAAGTGCAGTGGCGAAGAGATATCTGTCTCGCTGAGGGGGGTATCATTATTTAGGATGTGGTCTAATGCAATGGCTCATCGCCATGTTCCTTTGACACCATCAGCTTCTAGGCCTCAAAATCGATATCCAACGCGCAGCTCCAGAGGCAACCACAATCCCCGTGGCTCTTTGCCAATGGAGATGGTTTGATCGCGGAGGCGCTGAAAGAACATGCCCACCCACCTGATAGAGCGAAATGCTGATCCGATTCTGATACCCAGATTGCGCAGCGCCGAAAATTGGCCAGCCCAGCAGTGTGATGCAGAGAACGATGGAGAACCATATGGAATGAGGCTTCATGGAGAACATGGCTTTATTGATTGATTTGTCAAAAATATGCGAATATTTCGAAAATAATCCTCTGATGAAGGTATAACAAGTACAGGCTCAGCCAAAGTAAGATAGTTCATCTTACCTCATGTATCCATGTCAATTTTTTTGGTTTGGCTTATAAGTATATAGCCCGCTGATCTATTCCGCCAATCAAAACAGAAAATTTACAGAGACATCATGCAGATCCGTATGATCATGTGCTAGTACCTACTTTGCTGACTGGTAAATGCTATGTTCCACGTACTGGCGCCTGTATTATGAGCGGAGACGCCAGATTCTCGCCTTCATGATTAGGAATCTAGAAACCAAAAAAAATTTTTGTTTTTCTTTTATTCTTCGGCAATGTTTCACTTGAATCAATAAATTATGCCAATGTTCAAATGGTTGTTCGCATGCATAGAGTAAGTGGCGGATTAGCTGGAATTTTCGGCTTTTTTGTTAGATTTCTCAAGAAGAAGTAGGTGCCGAATGTGATGTTGCACTAGTCGAATAAGATGTCATTGCTGTTGAAAGAGATCGGTGAGCTGAAAAGCAAGTGGAAGACGCCTGATGAGAAGCAGGGGATTCTGTGATGGGATCTCCTTTTTTTTCACCAAAAAACAAAATTCAAGATGGGTACGGCACAAAACTTCAGGGATCATCTTCTTTTGGTCTTCATGTTGGCTTGTTACGGTCAAGTTTTCGCAGGGGAGTATCGCTGTTATCTCTTGATCAACGCCAATGATTGCGAATTTCATAGCACTGGGCTAGCACATTATCCACAGATTGACAAGGCTGCGGAGCCCACTTTTGTGTTCAGCGACATGCCTCCGTCCGTTGCCAGGAGATTTTTGGAAAGATTGGGGATGAAGGAAGCGGATGCCAGGGAGGCAAATATGATCACTTCAGACAGCTTATACCACGAATTGCTTGACCCCCATTCCAATGCCTCCTCTGTCCTGCTTGTCCGCCGGGATACGCACCAACCCAAGATGTGGTGCCTGCTACTGGAGTTGGGATCCCAAATAGCGAGGATCAACTCATATGCCAGCTCGTGGAACGTGGAACGGGAAATCGCGATCGAATCCCCGGGATTTGCCAAATTCAGCGACATTTATGTGTCGCCAGATCACACAGTGATCATCGCAGACAGGGTGCTGGGGGAAGTTCATTTGTTGCGAGATCAACAGCTGGTCGCATCCATTGGGCCTAAATCGTTTTCTACAGCGAGCGTTCTAGCGATGATTGATTCGGCCAGTTGGCAAATCTATCAAGAGAATCAAGCGGAAATAGATGCCAATCCCGGAGGAAAAGTAAGCGTGAAAAACTACCATTGGACCGACACCGCGTTGTTTCTTTTGCTAGAAATTCCCCGACTCGTACGCGAAAAGGACAGCTCTATCTCTTTGTACAAGCAT
>DAITMB010000106.1:0-17510 GCA_036835375.1 Bacteroidota bacterium | reverse complement strand
ATAAAGTCAGGATAAATCTTTGCCAATTGAGGTGTTACCGTCTTGCAATGGCCGCAATCATAATCCCAAAAGTAGAGGATGGTGTAGCGCCCTTTCACCCCGTGTAGGTTGGTCCAGCGACCATTGACGTCTTGTACCCGTATGTCAGGCGCTTTCCGGCCAATGATGGTCGGGCTGATCGCCAAGGCCCGTTCGGCCATTTTATTCACTTGTTCCTCATCTGCCCAAAATGCGTCGCCGCTCATATAGTACTTTTCTACCAAGTGAACATAGACGGCATCCATGCCCATGATCTTAGATTGGGCATATTTGTTGAGCAGTTGAATCACCATGAACTGGAAGACATCGTCATTGCCGCGAGCACGCTCAATCATAAAATCGGCTGACTTGATGAGCGAATCGGGAACTTTGTAGGTGAGCTTTTCGAGATAGGAATCGATCTTATTCCACATCACAGGGGTGCGGAGGAGGCGCTCATCTTGGAAGTCAAATCCGTCGAAATAATGATTTCGATACCAGAAAAATGCTGCTTCCTGCCCATTTTCCTGTACCTCCGCCGGGATTTCTGGCTCTCGAAGCGCCTGAATCACTTTGCTGTAGAGCATGTCGGGATACTGCTTCACCAAGTTCAAGCGGTGAGCTTTTACCGATGCGTCGATCGCCGTGATCTGACTCTTCAGTGCTTTAGCTTCAGCGGATTCGGGATCGAGTTGCGCGAAAGACTCGTTCAGCGTATTCATCTCCTTGCGCTTGCCGGCAAGAAATCGTAGGTCTTCATAGAAGATTTCATTGTCCTTTGACCCGCTGACCTTCATTTTCCCTGGCAAATCCACCGTGTCGGTCGCCAGGCTGAACTCCTGATCCTTGTCAATCAATATCTCAAAGTACCGATTGTCCGGCGGCAACACCACCAGGTAGATTCCGCCATCAAGGGGCTCTTCCCCTTCAAAAGTAAATTTGCCATTGACGGCAGTCACGGTGTCTTTGATATACTGCTTATCGCCATAGTAATAAGCCAGCAAAGCTTGATCAGCGCTGAATCCTTTCACATTCACCTCCACGCGATAGCCAGTTTGAGCACTTAGTTGTGTGCCTAGCAGGCAAAGGAGCAGCGGGAACCAAATTTTATTCCACATAGATATGATGATTGAGTCGTTCATTGGGTTGTTTCCTTGAATCATTCTCATGAAAGTGGGGAGAGAAAGGTTGGAGATAAATACCTCTTTTCTTCTGCTTTGCTCACTTTTACCATGCCCCTCACTTCCAAGCACCTCGTCGGCCAGTCGGAAGATGCAAAGAGCAAAAATAGAGTTTTTCGGCAACATGGCATCAGCTTTCGAACAATCCGAAACAAGCGCTCCCCGATCCTGACATGGCTGCATACAATGCCCCCCGATCATAGAGCTGCTGCTTATAATCCGCGATGTCCGGATACAGCCCAAACACAGGAACTTCGAGGTCATTGGGAAGTCTCTCTCGCCATTGAGAGATTGGCAAGCGCAATAAGTCTTGAAGGGATCGCTTCGGATCGAATGCCCGGTGATCCAACGCTCGATAGGCGGCCACCGTGGAGGAGTGAATGGGCGGGTGAAGAACCTCCAACCTCCAGGGCATTTTCAGCTGAAAAGGTGATAAGTCAGTCCCTGTTCCAGTGGCGAGCATGGGCCCGTCATAGAGAAAAAAGGGGACGTCGGCCCCCAGCGTAGCGGCTATGCGGTGCAACTCCTCCGCGTCGATCGGCAGTTCGAACAGTTCCTTCAATCCGCGGAGGGTCCAAGCGGCATCGGAAGAACCGCCTCCAAGGCCTGCTCCTGCTGGAATTTTCTTTTCCAAGCGTATTTCTACGCCGGGCAAATGGCTGACTTGGCGGGAAAGTGCACGATAGGCTTTGACCACAAGATTTTCTTCGGGCTCGCCATCTAAAGGCTGACCTTCCAGCAAAAGACGGCATTCGCCATCAGAGCCGTGAGGAAAAAGTTGTAGGGTATCGTGTAGGGAGGGCACGGGTAAAAGCAGGGTCTCTAGCAGGTGATATCCGTCGGCGCGCTTGCCTTTGATCAACAGGCCGAGATTGACTTTAGCAGGAGGGTGGAGAATCATATCTAACGCTCGCTGACTTCTTCGAAATCCACATCTTGAGCAATGTCATCCAGCTTCACCTGCTCCCGGGAAGCATTACGAGGCGAAGTGACTTTGACCTCTTCATCGGCATACACGTGCTCACGCATCGGTCCGGCCTGGTAGTTTCCTTCATAGGCTTGGCGCTGCGCCTGGGCTTCTTTTTGAAGGCGATTCACCAGCTTGGTCATCCCAAATGCCAGTATTTTTCGGCCAAAAAGCCGAAGCACCACCCATATCCCAAGCCATATCCCAAAAAACCAGATTAAGAATGTCATGTCTCCCTCCAAATTTCGTGGTGCACTTTACGCCACTGACGATACCGCTCCTGCTACCTCCATATAATACGCTTCATATTGACTCACAATCCGCTCAGGGTGAAAAGTCAACGCTCGCTCGTAGGCGCGGCGAGAAAATTCTCCCCATTTGGCGTCATCAATCAGCAGCGACAGCGCATTTGCCGCCATGTTTTCTACGTCTCCTACTTCAGAAGTAAATCCTACTTCTCCATTGATCACCAGTTCAGGCAATCCTCCGGCATTTGAAGAAATGACTGGCATCCCGCAAGCCATGGCTTCGAGAGCAGACAGGCCGAAACTTTCGTTTTCGGAAGGTATCAGAAACAGATCTCCTATGGAAAAAATCTCCTCCACAGCGCTCTGACTTCCCAAGAAGATAATGTCTTCGCAAAGATTCATCTCCCGACAAAGCTCCTCAGCGCCTGCACGCTCCGGCCCATCTCCTACAAGCAAAAGCTTTGTAGGGATGACTTCTCGCACCTTTGCGAAGGTGAGGATGACATCCTTCACCCGCTTGACCTTGCGAAAGTTCGAGGCATGAATCAGAATTTTCTGCCCGCCTTGTGTGACCATTTTCCGAAAGTGGTCCTTATCCTGGCGTTTGAATCGCTCGCTATCGACGAAGTTATAGATCACCCGGCAATCGTGGCCCACATCAAAATTATCGATGGTGGCTTGCTTGAGGAACTCAGACACCGCCGTGACGCCATCGCTGTGCTCGATCGAGAAGCGCACCACTGGCTCATAAGCAGGATTTTTCCCTACCAACGTGATGTCAGTGCCATGCAGGGTGGTGATCACTGGTACGTGAACGCCCGCATCTTTGAGAATCTGCTTGGCCAAATAGGCAACCGAGGCGTGAGGCACAGCATAATGCACGTGAAACAGATCCAGCTTGTGATATCGAGCCACATCGACCATCATACTGGCCAGTGCCGACTCGTATGGGACGAAATCGAACAGAGGGTAATCCTTGGTTCGGACTTCATGAAAGAAGATATTTTCCGAAAACAAGGAGAGTCGAATGGGACGATTGTAGGTGATGAAGTGGATCTTATGACCACGTGCTGCCAGGGCAAGGCCCAGTTCGGTGGCGACCACCCCACTACCACCAAAAGTAGGGTAGCAGACAATTCCAATATTCATAGGTCCACGAGCTTGGTAACGTTGAACGAACGGGATCTTAAATGGTTTTTTTGCTTTTCAAGCGAAGGAGGAGCATAGACATTTCCCTTTGAGCGCCTTCCCATTGAGGTGATTTCGAGCAAAAATCCCCAAAAAAACTCAAGGCCCCTGGCAGCTTGATTCTACCGGGAGCCTTGAAAAGTGATTACGCTGCATCTTCTGCGTTGATGGCCCTATCCAAAAATCAAAAAGGCCAGCATTGCAACAACCCCTGTCGTGATGATCACGAGATAGTTGGAGATCAGGCCAGACTGTAATCTGCGGAAAGTTTCACCGATGTTTCCCACCACGAAGCCCGAGCCATTGACGGCTCCGTCCACGACGGTGTTATCAAACCAAGTCAAAACTCTCTTGCCCAAACTCATGAAGGGTCGAATGAGGATGGCTTGGTACAACTCATCAACATAAAACTTCTTTTCCATCACACCAAACAGTCCTCCAAATATCCGCTGCAATCGCTCATCAGCCGCCAGCCCATGCTTGCGGTAGAGGTTGCGCGTGAGGAGCACGGCAGCAATGGCCAAGAGGGATGAAAAAAGGATCAAGAAAATTTCTTTGGAAGTCGTGGCATGTGCCTCGATCGCGGCGTTGTTGGTGATCACGGGTTCCAGCCAGTGGTTGATCACATGATATTCGCCATGCCCGATCAAATAAGGAAGTCCCAAAAATCCCCCCACGACTGCCAGACCGGCGAGAATCCACAGTGGGATAGTCATCAGAGAAGGGCTTTCATGCGGGTGCTTGGCCTCTGGAAAGCGGGCTGTCCCTTCAAAGGTGAGCATGGTTAACCGAGTCATGTACACTGCGGTGAGAATGGCCGTGATGCTCGCCACGCCCCACACCACTTTGTAGAGACTGAAAGCTTCGAGGTCGAAGAGAAATAAACTCGCAAGGATTTCATCCTTAGAAAAGAAACCTGCCAGCGGTATGATGCCAGAGATGGCTAGCGTAGAGATCCAAAACGTGGTGCCAGTAGCGGGCATGTATTTGCGAAGACCGCCCATCGTGCGAATGTCCTGCGGATCGGGGACCGTGTGGAGGTGTTCCATCGCATGAATCACGGAACCGGAACCGAGGAAAAGGCAAGCTTTGAAAAATGCGTGGGTCATGACGTGGAAAATCGCTGCTGTATAAGCTCCTGCGCCCAACGCCATGAACATGAATCCAAGTTGCGAAACGGTAGAGTAGGCCAGCACTTTCTTGATGTCGTTTTGAGCCAACGCGATGAGCGCCGCAATGATCGCCGTGAGGGCAGCGACCACTACGATGATGGCCATCAATTCTGGCGAAGCGCTGAACACGGGATTGAGCCGAGCAATGAGGTAAATGCCGGAGGTCACCATCGTTGCCGCATGAATCAGCGCAGAGACCGGCGTAGGGCCCGCCATCGCATCTGGAAGCCAGACAAAGAGGGGGATCTGAGCAGATTTTCCTGTCGCAGCAATGAATATCAAGAGGCCGATCCAAAAGCCTTGATCACCTAACCCTGCTGCGCTCGCCTCATTCAGCGCATCAAAGCTGAGGCTTCCCGTGAGCCGGAAGACCATCAACATGGCAATAATCATCGCAAAATCACCGATTCGGTTGGCGATGAACGCCTTTTGAGCCGCCTCGGCCTTCATCATGTCTTTGTACCAAAATCCGATCAGCAAATAGGAGCAGAGGCCTACGCCTTCCCAACCGAGGAACATCACCACGAAATTGTCACCCAAAATGAGGTTGTTCATCGCGAAAATGAACAGATTCAAATAGGCGAAAAATTTATAATACCCCTGATCCCCGTGCATGTAGCCGATGGAGTAGAGGTGAATCAGCGACCCTACGCCTGTGACGATCATCCCCATGAGCAGCGAAAGCTGATCTAGCTCATAAGAAAAGCGGATGTCGAGACCACCAACTTGCATCCAACTGAAGAGTGACACCTCTATCGGTGTTCCTTCAAATTGCAAGAAGGCGACAAGAATCAGTAGAAAAGGAATGGCCACTGCCGCTGTGGCGATGGACCCGATGAGGCCTTCGCGTTCACGAAGACTGGGCATCAGGAATGCTCCCAGACCGATCAGCGCAGATCCGAGCAATGGCAGGAGAATGATTAGGGGATAAAGAGCCTCCATGTGATTCGGTGGTTAGAGATCGCCGGGGGCGGCTCACCATTTAAAAATATTGACATTATTGATATCGATGTCTTGCCGATTGCGAAACAGCGCAATCACGATGGCTAGACCTACCACAGCCTCAGCCGCTGCAACGCACATCACGAAGAACACCAGCATGGATCCCGCAGGGTTGTCCCACATCTTGGAAAATGCCACCAGCATCAGGTTCACCGAGTTGAGCATCAACTCAATGCACATGAACACGACGATGCCGTTGCGGCGCGTCATCACGCCGATGGTGCCCAAAGCAAACATCAGCAAGGAGACTGTGAGGTAGGAAAAGATAGAAGGTGTGAGCAAATCCATGTGAGAGATGTCTTAGCAATGAGGGATTATCCTTCTTGATGGGTGTGGCGGCGGGCCACCAGAATAGCCCCGACCAGCGCTGTGATCAGGATGACGGAGATCATTTCGAAGGGGAAAAGGTAATCCGTCATGAGGGCACGACCGATCGGCTCGACTTTGCCGTAGGCAAAGTCTCCACCAGCTTCATTTTCCCAAAAAGACTTGAGCACCACCATCATTTCAGCGACGAAGGCAAATCCCAAAATGAAGGCCGCGCCACGACGCAGGTCAAACCGGAACACGCCCTGCTCATCGCCGAGGTTGAGCAGCATAATCACAAACAGAAATAGCACCATGATCGCGCCCGCATAGACCAAAATCTGGATGGCGGCCAGAAACTCAGCCCCCAATGACAGGTATAGGCCCGCGATGCTGAAAAAATTTAGCACGAGGCACAGCGCCGCATACACGGGATTGCGGTTAAATAGGAGTCCCACGGCCCCGGCCAGCCCGAGGATAGCAAAAATCCAGAAAAGGACTGTCTGAATGGTGGTAGCAGCTTCCAATGTGGTAGGTCGTTTTTAAGGTTCAAGCCTGTGCAGGCTGGTATTGAATCAGGCGTTTTTCACCCATTCCTCTCCTCTGCCCATTTCACGATTCCGGGCAAAGTTGGTTCTTTTGAGCCAAATAGCCAAAGGTGCACAAGGCGGATGCACAAAAGATTTTATTCAGCGGAGGTATCTATCCACTTTTCGATCGCTGCCAGGTCTGCTGGACTATCCACACTCCGCCCGACCTCCTGTGTTTCTCCGCACAAAATGGAATATCCATGAGCGAGCCAACGCAATTGCTCCAGTCGCTCGATTTGTTCCAGCGGATGCATGGGCAGTTTCACGATTTCCAGCAAAGTCTGCCGCCGAAACCCATAGATGCCGATATGTTGCCAGGCCACCGGGGGCAATGAATGTGAATTATCTCGCTGAAATGGGATGGCCGCCCGACTGAAATACAACGCATTCCCATCTTTGTCAATCACAACTTTGGCGGCATTGGGATCCTGAAATCGGCTGACCTCGCGAATGGGACACACAAGGGTTGCGATGCGCGCACCCGTTTGCAACAATTTCACGACTTGGTCGATTTGTGCGGGATCAATGAGGGGTTCATCTCCTTGAATATTCACAAACAAGTCTCCTTCGAGCTTTGCCGCCACTTCGCCCATGCGTTCGGTGCCAGATTCATGGTCCGCGCGGGTCATGACGACCTCCCCTCCAAACTCGCGTACGTGGGCGGCGATTCGCTCGTCGTCCGTGGCCACGATCACCTGTTTGAGGAGACGAGCCAATTTGGCCTGTTCATACACCCGCTGAATCATACTTTTACCTCGAATCATGGCCATTGGCTTGCCTGGAAATCGGGTAGAAGCGTAGCGGGCGGGAATCACCCCTGTTGCGGGTGAAGTTGGAGGGGGAAGCAGCATGAGGCGAAATTGATCATTCGTATAGTCTAGTTAGTCTAGTCCGACAAATATACACCCCGGCATTGGCGTTGAGCTGACAGAGGCGTAACTTTTGTGCCGCATTCGTCTCTTTCAAACGCCGTGAGGAATAAATTCGTCGTTGGTACCGAATGGAAATGCCCGATTGTTTGGGGTTTACATTGGTGCTACAGCTATCAGGAGTGTGGTGGATACGATGCGAAATGGTGCAGATCAATGCTTTTGTGCGTATTCCAAACAAGTATTTACACCAAAGGTTAAGAAACCCTGATGTGCTTCACCCTTTAACTGGAGGCGAAAATTGAATGAACTAAGAAATTGATTTTCAGTATTTTTCCTGAAATTCCACTCATGCTTTTGAAGTCTGCTACCTTACCTTCTCATCCCTATCGCATCCATTCGACCATCTTTTCTACAAAGTCCACTTCGTTTCGTATTTTCCCGTATTGGATAGAAATATCGGCTTCTGTTGCTATGAGATATCATTTCTCCTTACCCCATCTACTCCTATTGCTGGTCTTTGGCACCCTCCTGGGACCGATTCAATCGCTGCATGCCCAGCGGCCTGCCACGATTTTGGATCACAAAGACCAAATCCGCATCACCAACGTTCGGGTCCTGAACTCGACCTTCCGCGAGACCAATCTCTCCATCACGCCTAATGGCAAATACCTTTTTTTCATGTCGCTGCGCGGAGGGCAAGATTGGAGCGACAGCTTCATGACTTTTCAGGGAGACTCCGTCTTTGATGGAGACATCTGGTATTCGGAGCGGGTAGGAGGAGAATGGCAGCGCCCCAAACCCATGCCGTATGGCGTGAACACAGGTGCGGGCGAAGATGAACCAGTGGTGTCTTCTGACGGGAAAAGAGTGTATTTCCAGAGCTGGAACTACATCTGGGATCGGACGGGCGGTCCTTACTATTCCTCCGAATTGACAGGAAGCACCTGGTCGCGGCCTGTGGGATTAGGCGGAGGAATTTCAGAGTTTTTCTCTGTGGTGCAAGCAACCGACGGCATGACCATTTCGCCAGACGAAACGACCTTCATTGTGGCGGCAGGCCCGGGCTATGATGCGCCAATGGATCTCTACATTTCCAAAAAAGGCAGTTACGGCTGGACTTACTGTAAAAAACTGGCCATTTCCACCCCTAACGACGAGCGCTCTGTGTTTCTCGCTCAAGACGGAAAAACCCTGTACTTCGCCTCTGATGGATATGAGGGGCTTGGTGGGTTGGACATTTTCAAGACCACCCTCAATCCAGATGGTACCTTCGGCGAAGTAATCAACATTGGGGAGCCCTTCAATACGCCCGGCGATGACTATGGATTCATACTCACGGGTGACGGAATGGAGGCTTACTTTGTGCGAAATGGCGATATTTATTTTGCTGATTTGAAGGAAGCCGATGAGCGAATCAGGCCCGACGTGCCCACGATCTTGCACGTGCTGCAAGGCACGGTGAGGGATAGCATGAATTGGCGGGGTGTTCCTTCTGAAATTTTGCTCATGGATGCCCGCACCAAGCGCATCGTCAAAAAAATCGAAACCAGTCCTTCCGGCGCGTACCGCATCGAACTGCCCAACGCGAGCCGCATTTACGACCAAGTCGTCACCTCGGAAGGATATCCTCAGAAATCGCGTCGCGTAACGATTGACCAAAAAGCTTACAGCGAGACCATTACCGCTAACTTTTTATTGGCTAAACCGCCTGTAGAAGCACCCCAGCCTGCTTTAGCCAGCAGACCAACACCTGCTACGCCCCCGACACCGCCCAGCACACCGCCAACTCCTACCACCCCCACAGCGAGACCAGAGCCAGAACCGGAATCTGCCCCCCCTGCCATCACCCACATTGAGGTGACGCCCCCTGTAGTCACCCCGCACACACCGGCACCAACAGCTGTCCCCGCCACGATTGACCTCCCTCCCACGGAGGAGACTTACTCCTTCGACGGTGTCGCCGAAAACAACCTGATCCTCTTGCTCGATGTCTCTGCTTCGATGCGCAAGCCAGACAAGCTTCCACTGCTGAAGGAATCTTTCTCCCGCCTGCTCACCTACATGCGGCCGGAAGACCAAATCACCGTGATCGTGTATTCGGGAAGTGCCGAAGTGGTGATCGAAGCCGTGTCTGCGATTCACCAGGAAGAGATCGTGGAGGCCATCAATCGCGTCGTCTCTTCGGGCGGCACGAAGGGGAAATCGGCTCTGCGCAAAGCCTATTCTGTGGCCAAAGCGCACGAAATCACCGGCGGCAATAACCGTATTATTCTTGCGACAGATGGCTACTTTAATGTCGGGGAACTCTACAAAATTGCTGAATCAGGGAAGTCGCAGCGGGTCGCCTTGTCGGTATTTTCGTTCGGAAAACTTCCCGAATACAAGGTTCAAGAGCTTTCTGAACTGGCCAATCGTGGCGGCGGAAATTATTCTATGATCACGGAAGGGAATGTGGACCAGGCACTGCTCAAAGAAGCCAAGGCTGTGAGAAGGCGCTAGCTGATGCTAATCGCCTCGATCTTGTCTGAAAAAAAATTACGGACTGAGAAAAGCTTCACCTTGATTCACGGGAGTAGGAATCTGCACAGGCTGGCTGATCGACTTCGGCACAGTGCGGAGGATGTATGTGAGCCACGCCAAGCTCAGCAAGACGAAGGGCACACTGCTCCACAATACTTCGTCAGGAATGGCCAAGCCCGTACGTTGCAACCCCCACAGGCCCAATGGAATGCTCAGCAGTCGGAGCCACTCCAGCGACGTCACCCACTTGCGTCGCCATTCAAATAAGAATCCAAACATGAGGGTCGCGAGCAAGATCCATCCGGCAAACAGCGCTTTGACCGGAAGGGAAAAGCCGGATTGAAAGAAAAAGAACAGGCTGTATCCACCAGATGCTACCAAGAATTGCAGCAAGGTGTACAACTTGGCACTGCGCATTGGCACATGAAGGTTAAATTTGTTGTAGTCTGAGGGCACTTCACTTGGCAGAGCATATCCACCCAAATAAGTCGGCCGCCAGCCTGGGGGCTTGAACAGAATCTTCCAGACATCGGATACACTTCGCGACTGCTGGACCAGCTTGGCCAAATCCAGATAGTGGGCTACATTAGCATAGACGGGGTTCCAACTTTTAAGCGGAGTGGTGATGCCGTAATTCGGGCGATCGGTCTCCTCGGTGAAGGTCCCAAACCAGCGATCCCACACGATGAACACGCCCGCGTAATTTTTGTCAAGGTACTTGGGGTCGCGCCCATGATGCACCCGATGGTGAGACGGCGTGTTCATCACTGCCTCAATCCAGCGAGGAAACTTCCCGATGTGCTCGGTGTGAATCCAGAATTGGTACAGCAGATTCAAGCCTCCAACCAAGAGCATTTGCTTGGGGTCAAATCCCATGACCGCCATCGGCAAATAGAAGGGGAAAGACCAAATGATGGAGGTGGAGCTCTGGCGAAGCGCTACGGAGAGGTTATAATCTTCGCTCTGGTGGTGTACCACGTGCCCGCCCCAAAACAAGCTCACTTCGTGGGCCATTCGATGCGACCAGTAATAACCCAGGTCGTAGAGCAGAAATGCCGCCAGGAAGGTCCAGCCGTTGACTGGGAGGCTCGTGAGTGCAGCATGTTCATACACGACGGTGTAGATCCCCACACTGAGAATCTGCAAAAACACGCCCGAGAGCTGCTGCAAGGTTCCTGTCGAGATGTTCGTCACCGCGTCGTGGAGGCGATAGGTATGCTTGCGGGTGATGAATTCGAAAGCCAGCTCCAGACCCATAAGGCCAAAAAATACTGGAATAGCGAGGACGACGGGGCTGAGATCCATGGGAATAATTACGCTTGAGTAGGTCCTGTCCGAATATCGAATGTACGAGCTAAACCTGCAAACTTCAAGACCTCTTCCCCTTCGTCGCTATGAAGCATGTCTGCAAAGGAAGCCTACTGCTGTAAATGCGCTGTGAAAAGATAGGTTTGGACCAAGCTACTTTCGGGCACTGGCACCTTGAGATAACCATCCTTCACGTACCAGATTCGCTCCTTTTTGGAAAATGGATTCAGCTTTGCCGAATAAATCTCGCCATTGATTCGCAAAATTTTTCCAGACAGGTATCGCTGGCCAGAGGTAGAAACCAGATTTGACCTCAAGATCTTTCGCCGATGATAGATGGTGCCAGATCGTTTGATCAGATACACATCTTCGGCAATCAACGACGAAGAGCCAGTCACATCAAAGCTACTGGTGTACCCGTAGTACAACACCACGTGTTTTCTACTTCTCGCTTTTTTGATTTCAGAGACAGATGCAATCGCCATGATCCTACTTTCTTGAAGGATTAGCTCCGCGAGGAAAGCGCTTTTGATGCTATCAGTCAAGGGAAGGTGGGGATGAAGTGTAGGGGGGGGCGACGCAGGTACCTGAGCCTGAGCGATTTGACTTAGGCCTACAAACAATAACAGAATCCAATAGCTGCTCCAACGGAATTTCCGTCGCGGTGAGACACTGGGGCATTGGGAGTAATCATTATGGTTGTGCATGGAGAGAAAGGTTGATTGTAAAAAATAATAACTGTGAGAGCCAGACAATAGCGAATCGAATAAGATCGCCATTTAAACTTAACACATTTCAGGCATCTTCCTGAGTGAGCGCTGTATTATTTTTCTTCACTTTCATGTATTCATCCGCTTCAAACTTTCTTCGGGGCTTCAAGTTTTGCTACACATGAAGAAGAAAATCGCCTTACTCTGGTTCCGCAACGACTTGCGTCTTCATGATCATGAGGCGCTACACCTCGCGCTCGACCGTGCCGATGAAGTGATTCCTGTGTATTGCTTCGATCCAAGGCACTTTGGAGAAACGCCTTTTGGATTTCCTAAGACAGGCGCTTTCCGAGCCCAATTTTTGCGCGAGAGCGTAGAAAATCTTCGCCAGCGCCTCCGAGCCAAGGGAAGTGATCTTCTCGTGCTTCAGGGCCAACCAGAAATTCTCTTACCTGAGTTGGCGCAGCGCATGGGTGCCTATTGGATTTTTGCGCATCAGGAAGTGGCTTATGAGGAAACCAGGGTCGAAGCAGAGATGGAAAAGGCCTTGTTTCCGATGGGGATCACCCTCGAAACGGCTTGGGGTGCCACCCTCTATCACCCCGAAGACCTCCCGATGCCGCTCAGCGCATTGCCGGATGTTTTCACCAATTTTCGCAAGCAAACGGAGAAATACGCCCCCATTCGGGCCCTCTTCCCGACGCCTGAGCGAATCCCCAGCCCTACTCTGGCAGACGTTGGCGAGCTTCCGAGCTGGGAGTGGATGGGCCTGGAGCCCCCCCAACGCGATGCGCGTCAAGTCCTACCTTTCGCAGGCGGCGAAGAAGCCGGGATTGAGCGCTTACAAGAATACTTCTGGGAGCGGAACTGCTTGAAAGACTACAAAGAGACGCGTAATGGCCTCTTAGGGGAAGATTATTCCTCCAAATTCTCCGCTTGGCTGTCTCTCGGTTGTCTTTCTCCGCGATACATTCACAAAGAAGTCAAACGATACGAAGATCTCCGCGTAGCCAATAGCAGCACCTATTGGCTGATATTTGAACTACTGTGGCGGGACTATTTCCGCTTTGTCGCGAAGCGGCATGGCAACAGCCTCTTTCATCGCGGTGGCATTCGGGGAGAGTGGCCTGGTGGGCAAGCCGATGCGAGGCGTTTTGTCGCTTGGAAAGAAGGCCGTACAGGCGTTCCCTTCATTGATGCGAATATGCGGGAATTGCTGCTCACGGGCTTTATGTCCAATCGTGGCCGCCAAAATGTCGCTTCCTTCTTGGTCAAGGACCTCCAGCTCGACTGGCGCATGGGTGCTGAATGGTTTGAAAGTCAGTTAATTGACTACGATGTATGTAGCAATTGGGGTAACTGGAATTATGTAGCAGGCATCGGAAACGATCCCCGCGAGAATCGATACTTCAATGTCGTGTCACAAGGTCGCAATTATGACGGAAAGGGGGAATACATCCGCACGTGGGTACCGGAGATTGCAAGCCTCCCTTCAGATTTCCTCCACGAGCCCGGCGAAGTCCTGCCCAGCCAGTTGGCCGCTCACGGGGTCCGATTAGGACATCAATACCCGTTTCCCATCTTGGCATTTAGCAAAAAAGCTCCCCGTAATCGATGAGTGCATCCTATCCATCTCGTGATTGGGTGAGCAGAGTTGGAAAGCATTAGTTATCTTTACCACCCGGATCCAACTCTAATACCCAACATGCAACAGGGACGCGATCGTGTAGCAGCAGCCTATGTACGGCTTCGACTGGCCTGGAAGGATGGCCGACTCACCCAACAAGTGCTCTCGGAGCGCCTGAAAAAGTACGATGACTCGGGGGAGTTGGGCAACCTCACCCAAGGAACGCTCAGCCGCTTGCTCAACAATGAGAAGTGGGGGAGCGACGAGCTAAGAAAAGAGGTGCTCCGCGGGCTAGAAGGGATTTTGAAAGATGAATTTGGGGTGATCTATGACACCGCGATCCAAGAATATGTCGTGGATGGCGACGTGGACTCGGATTTTGGGGGAAGTGGTAGCACCATGTCTCGCGACTATTCGGAGCAAATCATGGTTGCCCCCAGCGAGTCCCTCACCGCTGTTGCCGGAACTTATGTGCTCTATTATCGCGGCGCTGACCCTCATCACGGCCTTGTGCGCCGCTATTTTGTGACCATTGAGCCGAATGGCGACGCCGCTGCCTACACCCGCAGAAGCTGGTCTGGCAAAGCCATGAGATACGATCACCTCCTATGGGTCTGGCTTTGGTCCTCGGGTACACGCCAGATCCAGGGCTGCTTGTTTTTTAGCTTGGATCACGACAAGATCAAGGGAAATGAAGAGCTAAAATCTTTTCAGGGATTGCTCATCAATACCACCCGCAACCAAGAGTCGATCGCCCGGCGGATCGTCATGTTGCGCACTTCCATTGCAGACCTCACCCGCCCACTGGGTCACCTGTCCATCTCGGGCGACTGGAGTGAGCTAGAAGAGGAGGCCCCCGGCATGAAAGGCTTGTTTATCCCGCAGTCCGTCAACCAGATCCGGTCGCCACGCACGGTCAACTTTCGCCATTTTCGCGCGAGACACGACTTCGGTCATTCTTGCTTTTTTGCTGCGTGCTATCTCGCTCAAAAAGGTCAAGACGAGGATGCTAAGCGAGAACTAGAGCAGGCGTTTCGGGATGGATTTTATGACATTCCCGCCATCATTCAAGCCACTAGCGCCGGAGGACCATTAGAACATCTCCTTTACTGGTTCAAAGAAAATCTCGGAAAATACAGCTTTGTGGGGCCGCTCAAGGCACAATAATCTGAAATACCAGAACAAAAAGCCTCAACTCAATATTTCTCACCGATGATGGGAAGACAGGCTGATAAACCAATGGCCTCGAAGAATCACTCCTTCGAGGCCATTGGCTTTTACACAATTTGGCTCAGCGCATTAGAATGCCCAGCCGATCGAAAGATTGCTTCGAAATACCGATACAGGAATTACCACGCTTCCACTAATTTCCCCTCCTTCGCTATCAAAAGCAGGATTGATATAGGGAACATCGGCAAATTCTCTATTGAGTTCATCAATGAATTCCCGAGCGTCAGCGCGTAGGGGGCCAGTTGCACTACCTTCCAATCCAAGTCGTCCCGCAAATCCGCCGAGACCTATGTTCCAATCGATCACAAAGTGATCGCCAAGGAGCCATTGCCATCCAAGGCTGAGGCCACCTCCAACTAATCCATAAGTGAAGTCAGCTTCAATATTAGAATTCCCCTCATTCAGATCTTCCCAAAGAAAATCTGACGCGACTCTATATTGTGCAATTCGAAGCCAGGGGCTGAGATAAAATCCTGCAGGTGCGCCCTTTTGGCCAAAGTAAAATCGAACTTGGGGCGTGAGCGCATAGCCTGTAAGTCGAAAACTCTCAACGCTTGCGTCACCTTCAAAATAACCTTCTAAAATCCCTCCCCCTCCGGTAAGGTTTCTTGGGAAGCCAACTTTGAGGTCTGCGCCAATACTCACACGGTCATTGAGCGCATACTCATAGCCCAATTGGAGATTGCTCAGCGTTACAGGAAGTAGCTTAAGCGGTGTGATCTTGATGACATGCTGCTGTGCCATCGCAGCGGACCCCGCAAATAGCATGGTCATCACGACCACCATGAATGAGCGTAGTGATTGCATAAATAAGATACAAATGAGGTAGAAGAATGAGTGAATGAAGAGAATCTGCGGCAAATCTACACAAATAGGCCAATACGGTAAGCGCCTTTGAAAGGAAGTGTCTCAAAAGTTTCACATTCGTGTCGAATGAATGGAAATCCGTCCGAAATGCATAAAAAACCATCTTTCCGAAGTTGCACTTCATTGGAATGCCTCCTATCATATAGACAAACTACTGACAATGAGTTCATTATGAACAGATGAAATGGCAGCAGCATGGTGCTGCATTCATACAGCATGGAGGCATGCAAGGCGACCATTTACTGTGTGCCACTGCTCAGGACCGAACGAGGGGGTCGGCAGTGATCCAAGTGCGGAGCTGGCGAAACCAAGACGGGCGCGAAGCAATAAGGGCTTCTCCTTCGGGTTTTCGACGGATCCTGCTCCATATCCAGTCCCTGCGAAAATCTCTCCACTTTCGCCAATAGACAAGCGCAAATCCCGCCGAACCAACTAAGCCCACGAGCCAAGCCAGGGATACCCCCAAGCTCCCTGTCACTAACCAGCCCAACAGCCAAAGGATGATCCAATAGGCAGGATAGAGAAATAGCGGCACAGCAAAGCGAATGGAGCTGTGAAAGTGATCGTCTTTGAACTTTCTGCGAGCTGTACGGTCCGCAAAGCCATAGGGTAAATAGTTCAGCGCTGCGGCTACAACAAAGATGGGAGCACCCACAAAAAATAATGCTCCGCGCAACCACAAACTCATCGCTGATGCAGGCTGGGTGCTTACTTCCTCGTCGGTCACTCCAGCCCGGGTTAATGCATCGCGATACTGAATAACAGAACTTGCAAAGCTTTCCCAGTGAGGGTCGTGCTCCAGAATCCGGTGTTCGAGTGTGCTGATTACCAATTTCTCCATCTGAAATCGCAAATGCAGGTCGCTAGGATCCTTGCCTTCCTCCAGAAGTAAGGTACTTCCTGAAAATTCGCGCACAGCATCAATTACCTCGTAATGTGTCTCGTTGCTGACGTGGTGGATTAATTGCTTCATTGATTCGAAAAGGGTTTTGCGGATCTCGATCAGCGCCCGGTTGGGATTTTGTTGATAGAGTTCGTAAAAATCTTTGAATCGAATGGGTGGGCCAAAATTCACCAATACCTCTGCGCCAGGATATAAATGCTCCCAATAGTTGATTCCCACAGGCTGAATCAAGAGATCGAGGGAAAACTCGTGCTTCTCTTCTGCCTGAAAACCAATCCGGGCAAATCCCTTTTTTAAAGGGCGCAAACGACGAATGCGGCTGTGATTGCCCTCCGGAAAAATGATGACGCGATCACCCAAACCCAGCTCTTTGACCATTTCGTCAAAAATGACCTCATTCGCCTCGGCCACGTCCCCGATGTTGTCCTGGGCCCGAAAGATGGGCCGGAGTTTCCAACTGTAGAGAATCCTGTCGAAAAAGCTCCCAAACACGTCCGATCTCGTCATGAAAAACGGCTGCAACTCTTTCTTCACGGCGGCAGCCAAGTTCAGCGCGTCAATGAGCGAATTCTGGTGATTCGCCGTGATGATACTCGGTTGCTGAAGATAAGGCTGGACGTTTGTTTCGTATCCATGCGACTGGAAATTCCGGTAAAAGACATGCTTCAGGCCAAATCGATTGTAGGTCCTGAAAAACTCATAATTGTGGGAATGACGCATAGGGGAGTTGAGAGTTGGGAGTTGGGAGTTGGGAGTTGGGAGTTGGGAGTTGGGAGTTGGGAGTTGAGAGTTGGGAGTTG
>DAITMB010000105.1:14929-17731 GCA_036835375.1 Bacteroidota bacterium | reverse complement strand
TTGTTTGTAGGCCATGAGGCCACCGAGGGGGTCGTGAGGGCGCACAGGCGCGGGCAGGAAGGTGGACAAACCCAGCAAGTCGCGGATGTGATCGATCAATTTAGCCATGTGTCAAGGCGAGAGTTGTGAGAAAATTGGCAGGAGAATCACCGCGCTTGTGGCATCCTCCATCGAAATCGAGAATCACCTCAAATATGGCATTTTTTATCAGGATTACTTGCCGAGGGAATACAGCGATGCGACCTTTATGGGGCTGTGATGCGATTCCATCTCATGAGTGATTGTTCGGGGGTACTGCGAGGTGCGACCCCGAGGGTGTCGGGCAAGAAAGTAGGTTTCCTTGAGCTACAAAGGTTTGACCGCTACGAAGCGGGTGGGTCTTAAAATCCTAGAGTTGGAGCATTTTCAACCCCAGCGGCCTTGAACATTTGTAGCGCCTTCAGCCCCCACCGCTACCTCTTACTGATTGTCAGGAGGTGGGACAAAAGCACGATGGGAACGATGTAGGCGGGGAGGAAACTGAAGGGAAATGTCAACACGGCTGTGTTTGGCTGGTCGAAAGCTAGCTGCTGGATGGGCAGGGGGGAGGAAAGGATCGCGGTGACAACAATGGTTGCTAAAAAAAGTATTCCCGCGACATTCCACCATAAAAAAAACGGCTGGAGTGGATTTTTTCGCGATAGTAGCATATAGGCCAGCAGAATCATGGCAGATATCCCTACCAAAATATCAAAATTATACCCCTTGAATGTCATGATGATGGGGACTTTCTCTTGGAGAAATAGTTGATAGAGTGTGACTTCTACGGGGATTCGCAGGACATGAACGGCCACCAAGAACGGGGTGCGGAGTGAATTTCGTCGGGTGATGCGATACAGGTACAGCGATAAACCGATCGTCGCGACAATGACAAAGAGAAATCTCGGAGGCTTGGCGAGGGTATTTTCAAAATATCCGCTATACGAAATCAGGCCGATGACGAGTATCCATCCAATGCTCACCCACAATACCCTTTTGTCCTTTCCTGTTCCGAGGTAGAACAGGATCAGGGACAAAAGGGTGATGATGATGAAGGTACTTGCCAGCATGGTCAACAACCAAATTGTCGTAAATGGTGGTCTGTGTGCTTGTACACGTAGGTTCCGATTTGCTGGCTGGTCATTTTTCCAAAAAACGGGTGTATGAACTCCTTGACTTGAGAGGAAGTGTAGGCTTGCAGCAGCGCTATCCACTTGTCCTTTTCCGCTTGGAAATTTCCGGTTCCCGTCACTTTCATTTCAGGATGGGTAGGTTGGTTCTTTTGCAAGGGCTTGTCATCCTTCAAAATGCTCTTCAAGGCCATTCCGCCAAATAATTTGCCGATGAACAGGCGCTGATAGGTTTTCTTTCCCTGAAACATCTCTTCACTCATGGTGCAATGCTTTAGCATTTGGTAGGCATCCATTTGCCCCCACTGAGCAGGGCTATCAGCTTGCAGCGAATGGATTCGTGCCGTCATTTCTGCCACCGTTTTGGCGTCAAATATCGTTTTCATGTTGTCGGGGGTTATTGTTCCATTGGGATGATATTTCGCACTTCCACTGAGCCACCCATGGCCAGAACAGGGCAAGCTTGGGCTATTTCTGTGGCCTCGCTTAACGTCGCAGCTTTTACCATCATATTGCCACTAAGGGTTTCGTTGTTGAAGATGTGAATGCCTTTGCTCACTCCCGACGTTGAGTCTATGAGATTCCCGTCAAAGCCTAAGCGGCTGGCGCTAGTGAGTTTAGCTTGTGCGGCAATGCCGCCGATGAACATTCCCCACTGTTGTTGCATCGCGATCTGTTCTTCAAGTGTGGGTACTTGTTCGCTAGGCGGCATCCGAAAGAGGAGCATAAAATCTTGCAGGTGGTCCATGTTGAAAAGTTGATGTGTGAATGAATGATGAGACAAAGCTGCCTGCATCACCGATCACAAAACTTGTCATAGGGCAAGAAAGCTCATTCGGCTGTAATTTCTTTTCGTATTCGGCTCAAGGAAGTATCGGTCACGCCCAAGTAAGTGGCGATGTGCTTGAGCGACACGTTCTGAACAATATGCGGTTTTTCCTTCAACAATCGAATGTACCTTTCTTTGGCTTGGTCGGCGATCATGGAGACACTGTGCTTTTTCAGAGCGAAATAACTGCTCACCAAGGTCGTTCGACCTTGCTCTCTGAAGCGTTGTATGCCGTGAAAAAGCTGCTGAAAGGTTTCAAAATCCAACTGCCAACATACACAATCTGTCAAGGCTTGGATATTTTCCCGGGTGGGATTTCTCAGAAAAAAAGACGTCCAGTCAATCACAATATCTCCCATCGAATAAAAGTTGGTGGAGATGTCATTCCCTTCAGTGTCCATGACATAGGATCGCACAAACCCACTTTCTATAAAAAAATAGTGATTCTCTACTTCTCCCTCTTCTAACAAAAAATCATTCTTGGAAAAGGAAATTTTCCTGAATTTGGGAATAATGATTTCCAATTCCTCGCTTGAAAAGTCCTTTTCTTTAAAAATGTGGGTCAGAAAGTGGGGTTCTGGCATTGTTGGTTGAGTTTGTGGCTTAGGAACGAAAACGATTGGGTTAGACAGGCTTTCTCATAATTGATTGATCTCCTCCTCACTCAACCCCGTCATCTCAGTGATCTCCGCATTTGGCATCCCTTTGGACTTCATCATGCGGGCAATTTCAAGGTTTCTTTCCACTCTACCCTCTTTAACGCCTTCTTTTCTCGATGTATCCACCACATTTTTAAGATCTCGGTAGTATTTCAAACTGTCTTCA
>DAITMB010000105.1:0-14829 GCA_036835375.1 Bacteroidota bacterium | reverse complement strand
AAAGGTAAGCAATTCTGCGTTGACGATTTGTGATGGAGGTTGGTTTTTTGGGTGAGAACAGTAGGCTCAGGCTGGTCAAATCACAACAAATTCCCTGAAATTTTCCTGGTTGATTAATTTTCCTGTCGCTTGGTATCTGTCTGCGAATGTTTTCGGCAATACTGCTTTTTTGTTTGGATTCCATTTAAACTCGAATCCGAATATTTCCTGACTGACTTCTTCTTCATAATCGACTTCTTGTTGCTGGGTAGTCCGCCAAAAATAAGACCTTGCCAAGGACAGTTTATAGGGTAGGATCATCTCCATCAAAAAAAGCGACCTCCAGGCCTTTCAGCTCTTTTTGTATGAGCGTTGTCTTCCCCACTTGTCTGGGGCCAATGACCATGATAGCCTTACCTGTACCGATTTTCCTGTGCACAATGGGGGTCAGTGTTCTCGGAATCATGCTTTTTCAGTATAAATATGTATAATTTGTGAACGTATTCATAAATGATTATGGTTTTTTGTGGGGTAGGCGCCCAACCCGTTGGATGTCTGTTCCACATAGGAGCAACATATTGCCTTCAACAGAAACTAGACAAATCGCGCTTCTTCAAAAGTTATCCACCTATCGGTTACCCTTCGCTTCTTCTTGGGCCATCTCCTCTTCCAATGGCTGCGCAAGATTCACAGTCATGGCAAACATTCGCTCGTCCTCTCCTTCGTAGCTCAGAAAGCTGAGAATGTCGCGATTGATCCACTCTACGAAGGCAAACGGCGTGTTGTGGAGGCGGCGATCAGCTTCATAGACCAGCTTTCGGGGGGAGACAGTGCCAGTCTTCAGATCCAGGCGCCGATGGTAGATCCGGGCAGTTCCTCGGTAGTCGTCGCCGGAGTCTTCTCGCATCAACAAGCGAATTTCTCCATTTTTCTCGTCGAAATGCACGTGGGCATGCTGTGTCATGCGGTCGCGCGCGCTGCGGATCAGTTGATAAGTCGGAATGATAATGGCCTGCTCCGGTTGACCCAGTGTGTCAAACACAAAGAAAATCAGCTCTCCGATCTCGTGTTCCTGGCCACGGTAAATGTCTGGTGCAGAGGAAGCCATGGCGCGGAAGTTGTCGTGCGTAAAATACTGCGTGAGCATCCAGGTTCTACCGTCGGACAGCGTGCGGAGGTCGCGAACGACATAGGAATCAAAGACTTTGAGGCGGCGGCTGTTGATCTCTTCCCGCGACTTTTCGATTGCCACGAGGAGGCTGGACTGTGTCTTGATGTGGTGAGAAGGCTGGACTGTCCCGGCTACAAAATCAAAGTGAATGAGCTCAAAGGCATGGGTTCCCCGGGTGACGCCCCGTGTGGTGCGCTCGGCCATAGGAACGTAGAGCTGCCCTGGCGCCATGTGGTAGGGAGGAAATCCTGTATCGTAGAGATATTTCATCTCTTCGGGACGGGGAAATCCTTCCCAGCTAAGGGCCTTGGTCTCTTGCGTGCGAGGGGAATACCTTCTGATTTCCAGCTGGTCGGGCCGAATAAAACTACTCAGATACAAATATCCTTCACCATCAATGCCCACATCCAACAGCTGGTCTTTGCGATCGGGCATGATCACCAGGCCATCTTCCAGCGGTTGCAATGAACTGGTGTAGGATCGAAACAATATCTCGTCGGTCTTCATCGCCCTCCACGCCAAATCGCCATTGGGGTGAATAAAGTCGGTATAGAGGATGACGCGGTTTCGGTCTCTGGTTCTACGCAATTGGAAGAAGAGCAATACTTTCTTGTCCGCAGAAGTGGTGAAAAGCAACGGAGCCTCGGCGGTGCCAGTGTATGTGGCAAGGAGATCTTGACGGAGAAGGCTACCATCTTCCGGGTCGAAAAAGCGTGCATACACCCGCTGGGACTTGGTCCTGAAGTCAAGCAAGGCCGAGAGCACGACGGCGGTATCTTCTTTTTCGAAAAAGTAAAAAATATCTTCTTGCTGTTCCAATCGGAACTCCGTTTCCCACTTTGACTCCATGAATAAATCGAATCTTGTGAGTCGACGCCGCTGATAGCCGCCAAATTCGGGCCGCCAAAGATAGATCAGATCGCTCTCGCCCACTTTCTGCACCGGGTCATACATGGAATAGACCATAAAGCCCCCATAATCCAGCGACTCATAAGGCGCCAATCGTGGCATTTTTGCCATGTCCTTGATCCAATATCTACCCAACTCACGCTGACACCAGCCCGATTCTACCATGAACAGCAGAGGAATGGCCAAAACAATCCATCTTTTCATCATCAATACATGATTTAGGTTTAAGGTCGAGAAAGGAAGGCAATTCCACAAGCTCTTCGTGCTTTGCTGTGCATGGGTTGGAGGAGGGTCCAGAGTTGTTCTCTCAGCTGTAGATGGCACCTATCCAGGTTTTTTCGAACGTACCTCTACCAAACAATCGTTTCTACATTCGGTTAACGGCTACCAGCGTTTCCTCTTCCATATTGCTGAATTTTTCCAAATTTCATCGACACACATCTGCGTTGAATGCCTACATTGTCCCTTCTCACACTTGCTCGCTAGCCATACGCCGCAACCATTCCTCCCAACGATCTGCACAAGTTGCTCTCATTTCCAGCTCTCATGCGTGAACGATACACCGCTTTTTGGTTCCGTCGTGACTTACGACTCGATGACAACGCCGGTCTTTTTCAGGCGCTGACTGCCGGACGACCTGTGATCCCTGTCTTTATTTTTGACACCGAAATTCTGGGATCCTTGCCCCAACAGGATGCGCGGGTAGAATTCATCCACGATACCCTCAGCGAACTGCAAACACAGCTCGCCGCTTTCGGCTCCACGCTGGTAGTGAAGCACGGTTCGCCTACTCAGATTTGGCCACAGCTTTTGTTGGATCATCCGATTGAAGCAGTGTACACCAACCACGACTATGAGCCCTACGCTAGGCTGCGCGATGGAGAGATGGCAGCGATGCTTCAAACGCAAGGGGTCAGCTTTCACACCTTCCAGGACCAGGTGATCTTCGAAAAGACCTCCATTCTCACCCAGCAGGGCAAGGCCTACACGGTATTCAGCCCCTACGCTCGCAACTGGAAGGCGAAGCTCAGCGCCGATTTGCTGCGCGCAAATCCGACAGAAGCGCATTTCGGGTCGTTCTGGAAATCCAGCCCCCTGGCCCTCCCGAGTCTGGAGTCTATGGGATTTGCTCGCACAGGCATATTTTTTCCACCACGAATCCCCGACAAGGAGATCATCAAAGTGTATGATCAGCAGCGCGACTTTCCGGGCATAGAAGGAACCTCGCGGATTGGATTGCATCTTCGATTCGGCACCATGAGCATCCGCAAGCTCGTGCGGGTGGCCCAAGCGCTCAATGAGATTTACCTCAACGAACTGATATGGCGTGAATTCTACATGCAAATCTTGTGGAATTTCCCACATGTGGCGGACAATGCCTTTCGCCCCGAATACGAGGCGGTGAAATGGCGAGAGGATGAGGCCGCATTTGCGGCATGGTGTGCAGGTCGCACGGGCTACCCGCTGGTGGATGCTGGGATGCGGCAGCTCAACGAGACGGGTTTCATGCACAATCGCGTGCGCATGGTGACGGCGAGCTTCCTGTCTAAGCATTTGCTCCTCGATTGGCGAAAAGGGGAAGCGTATTTTGCCGAAAAACTTCTCGACTTCGAATTGTCCTCTAACAACGGCGGGTGGCAATGGGCGGCGGGATCGGGGACCGATGCAGCGCCTTACTTTCGAATTTTTAATCCGGAGAGCCAGATGAAAAAGTTTGATCCGCAGGCCAAGTATGTCCGCCGTTGGGTGCCGGAATATGGCACGCCAGCCTATGCGAAGCCCATCGTCGAGCACAAAATGGCACGTGACCGCTGCCTCGAAGCCTACCAAGTAGCCCTCAAAGGCGTTACTGGATCTAAGGCGTGAACGATTGTCTTTCTGGGGGGTAAAGAGAAGCAGGATCTTGAATGGAAATTCCAACTCAAGTGCGTTCTTTTCGAGATTGACAGCTACCTTTGCTCTCGTGGCCAAGCAACCCAGTGGATTCCCTCAGCGCTACTTCAAGCAACGCATGCGCAGCGCCTTTCTCACCACTACGGTGAGCATGGCCTTGATGCTCTTTTTTTTGGGTCTGTTTGCCTCCTATTTGCTGCTCGGAAGCCAGTATTCCAAGCGGCTCGAAGAGGAGGTGAGTTTGGATGTGCAGGTGCAAGATGATGCCGAAAAGGTGTTTTTGGACCAACTGGCAAGAGACCTTAGTCGCGCGCCATATGCCAATACAGTCACTTACGTGTCCAAAGAGGAGGCGCTGAAGGAATTTCAGGATAAGTTTGGTGAAGAGCTGAGTTTGTCTCTGGGCGAGGAAGTAAATCCTCTGCCTGCCTCCTTTCGGATCAAGCTGTGGCCAAATTACATTCAGCGCGACAGCCTGAACAAAATCAAGGCGCAGCTCACTGGGCAAGTGATGGTGCTTTCGGTGGAATATCCGCTAGAGGAGATTCTGCAGTTGCAACAAAACCTTCGGGTAATTTCCTGGCTCATGCTGGGCGTGGGGGTTGTGCTGCTGGTCATTGCACTGTATCTCATCTTCGGCACCATTCGGCTGGGGATTTACGGGCAGCGCCTCGCCATCCGCAGCATGCAGCTCATTGGAGCCAAAGACGCCTTCATCCGGCGACCATTTGTTCTCAAGGGCCTGCTTCAAGGAGGCATTTCAGGATCACTTGCCTGTGCCCTCATTCTCAGCGCTTGGTGGATGCTGGTAAAATGGTCCCCTGCACCGCTGCCTTCCTGGCATCTTCGCAGCCCGGCCTTTATTGGATTGCTAGGTGGAATTGTCTTACTTGGCGTCCTGCTTGGCTGGCTGGGTAGCTATGTCGCTGTCAACCGCTATCTTCACAAAAATCTGGATCAACTCATGCAGGACTAAACATTCGAACTGCAAGAGACCCGACTTTTGAATCGTATAACACCTTGGCCAGTAGGCCACTCGCTTAGTTCACAACTTCCTTGATCATGGCAAAAACTCCCAATCGGCCCCAGAAACCCGCTGCTTCTGTACCCGGCAAGCGCATTGTCAAGACCACACAGGCAGCCTCAGAATCAAAAATAGAATCCAAGCGGCCTACCCCAAAATCGGTCCGAGTGGAGAAGCATGTAGATGCGCTTCCTTTCACGCGGATGAACTATATCCTCCTGCTTTCGGGGATCGCTGTCATCATCCTGGGCTTTGTGTTGATGAGCTCAAAAGAGTTTGTGGATGCGACACAGTTTTCGGTACCGCTGCACATAGCGCCTGTGCTGGTGATTGGCGGCTTCATTGAAGTCGTGTATGCTATCATGTATCGCCCCAAGTCTGCTCGCCTCGCCCAGACCCCCGCGGAGTCAGCATAAAGACCAGCGGCGGCTCACGCGTAAAATTCGTCCATCTGGACATCCTCCTTGGTGCTCACTAAGCATTTATTTCACTTTTGCAGTGACATCTCCCCGATCCTGTGTTGGTGAAGGGGGTCACGCTCTTTGCGACCTCCCCCCGATAAATCAGCGTGTGAGGCAGGCACCCGTTCATAGCCTACCTCTTCCTCCCGAATCCAACCAGTCAAAAGCGAATGAATTTTTTCGAATCCATCATCCTGGGGATCATCCAGGGCTTCACAGAATTCTTGCCTGTCTCCAGCAGTGGTCACTTAGAAATTGGTAAAGCCCTCTTAGGCGTTCAATTTGAGGAAAATGCCGTGCTTTTTTCGGCAGTCGTTCACGCCGCCACTGCGCTGAGCACTGTGGTAGTCTATTACAAGGACATTGGGGCCATCCTCCGAGACCTCTTTCGATTTGAATGGAATGATTCGACCAAATTCGCAGCATACGTGTTGGTGTCGATGGTCCCAGTCGGAATTACTTATGTGCTGCTTGGAGACCTGCTGGATGAATTGTTTTCCGGGCAAATTTTACTTGTGGGATTGATGTTGCTTGTCACCGCAGCCCTTCTGTTCCTGTCTTCACGCATTCAATCTTCTGGTTCTGAGCTGGGAGAAATTACCTTCGGAAAAGCGTTTGTCGTGGGCATTTCCCAAGCTTTTGCCTTGCTACCCGGTGTTTCTCGTTCTGGATCCACGATCTCAACAGCTCTGATGCTTGGAATTGATCGGGAGAAGGCAGCGCGATTTTCCTTTCTCATGGTCATCCCTGTAATTCTGGGCGGTACAGCCCTCGAACTCTTGGAGTATTTTGAGGAACCTGTGGGCGAGGTCGTAGAGGTCACCAATTCCGTGCTCCTCGCAGGATTTTTCGCGGCATTTTTGTCTGGACTGGCTGCCTGTACCTGGATGATTCACATCGTCAAAAAGGCGAAATTGGACTACTTTGCCATGTATTGCACCGTGGTGGGAATCATTGCGATTGCCTATTCGCTCTTTTCTTGACTTGTGCCGTGATGCTCCCTTAAACATTCCGGCGGCATCGCCTGCATCAAGCCCGCTAAATGGCTTTCATGGGGAACTTTTCCCTGCTTTTGACTTCTACAACTCTCCCTCGCTCGTGGCACTTCTCTCTCTCATCGTCGCAAGATCCGAAAACGACGTCATCGGCCATAACGGTGGTCTGCCTTGGCGGCTCCGCGCCGACTTAAAACGCTTCAAGCAATTGACGCTGGGCCATTCTGTGATCATGGGCCGAAAAACCTTCGAATCGATCGGCAAACCGCTCCCCCAGCGTAGAAATCTCGTCGTCACGACCCAGCTTGACTGGCAAGCCGAAGGAGTGGAGGTTTATCATTCCTTTGAAGCTGCACTCGCCGCAGTGGAGGGAGAAGATGAGGCTTTTTTGATTGGAGGTGGAAGCCTCTACGAATTGGCGATGGACAAGAACCTGGTGGACCAAGTGTATGAGACCTGGGTCCATGCGGAGGTGGATGGGGATACTTTTTTCACTTTTGATCCTCAGTCAGGTTGGGAGCTGGTATCAGTAGAGGCCTGCCAGGCAGACGCGCAGAATGACCATGCTTTTACCTATCGCCAATGGAAGCGAAGTGCGGTAGCAACTAGCAGCAGTCACTGAATTTCTCTACCTTAGAGCAAAAATGGGAAGGTGGCTTGATGTTCCGCTCTTCCAGCTTAGCTCAAGGTCGCGATGAATTCTCTCTGGCAAATTCCCAACGAAGAGTACCACCCGTTTTATCAGTCATATGTTGATCAAGTAGCTGGGCGGGATCCCTTGGCGCTGCTGCGACAAGGGCGCGATGTACTCACAGCATGGTACCACTCCCTACCTGTAGAAAAACATACATTTCGCTATGCCGCCGACAAATGGTCTGTGAAGGAGGTCTTGGGTCACTTGATGGACTCGGAACGAATATTTGCCTATCGTGCTTTTCGCATTTCGCGTGGCGACCGCACCCCGTTGGCGGGATTTGATCAGGATCCCTACGTGCCTGCCGGGCGCTTCAACGAGCAAGACCTGACGCATTTGCTGGCAGACTATCAGCTTCTTCGAGCAAATACCCTCTCGCTGGCGACAGTTTTTCGGGAAGAACAATTTTTGTTGATAGGAAATGCCAATGGTGCGGAGGTGTCCCTGCGAGCCATGATGGCCATCATGGCCGGGCATGAGCTGCACCATTACCAGATTCTTCGCGAGCGATACGCATGAACCTTGATTCTGTCTGGGGAGTCTGGGTGGGAGTGATTATCTTTGAATTTTCGCGGAAAAGGTGCTTCGGGCCTGCTGCTCATTCTTCTCCTTTTCCGTTTCGCCCTACAACTACCAAGACGATGCTCCACACACAAACACAACTCAGCTCCCAAGAAGCCATGAAGTGGGAAGACCGCTATGGCGCCCACAACTACCATCCCCTGCCGGTGGTGCTGTCGCGGGGAGAAGGCGTTTACTTGTGGAGCCCTGAAGGAAAGCGGTACTACGATTTTCTATCAGCTTACAGTGCTGTGAATCAGGGGCATTGCCATCCCAAAATCATCCAGGCTCTCATCGACCAAGCCCAGCGATTGACCCTCACCTCCCGTGCATTTTACAATGATGCCTTGGGTCCATTTGAAAAATATATCACCCAACTTCTCGGCTACGACAAAGTCCTCCCGATGAACACGGGTGTAGAAGGCGGAGAAACAGCCGTCAAGTTGGCGCGGAAATGGGCTTATGACGTCAAAGGCGTACCCGCCAATCAAGCAAAAATCATTTTTGTGGAAGGTAACTTCTGGGGTCGAACACTGGGAGCGATTTCTTCCTCGACCGATCCCAGCAGTTACGAAGGATTTGGGCCATACATGCCAGGCTATGAAATCATTCCTTACAATGATCTCCCTGCATTGGAACAAGCGATTCGTGATCCTCATGTCGCGGGGTTCATGGTAGAACCGATTCAGGGAGAAGCGGGCGTGGTAGTCCCGGCGGAAGGCTATCTTAAAAAGGCTTTTGAACTTTGTCAACAGCATCGCGTGCTATTCATCGCCGATGAAGTGCAGACAGGCTTGGCGCGGACGGGAAAAATGCTCGCTTGCGACCACGAAGACGTCCGTCCCGATATCCTGGTTTTGGGAAAAGCACTTTCAGGGGGCGTGATGCCCGTCTCAGCTGTGTTGGCCGACGATGAAATCATGTTGTGCATCAAACCTGGGCAGCATGGCTCCACGTATGGCGGCAACCCCTTGGCGTGCCGGGTAGCGACGGCAGCCTTGGAAGTACTGGTGGAGGAGGACTTGGCAGCACGTGCTGAAGCATCGGGGCAGTATTTTCGAAGTCGAATGCAGGACTTGGTGGAAGCGAGGCCCGACTTGGTGAAACTCGTGAGGGGCAAGGGGTTACTGAATGCCGTAGTGATTCACGACGATCCAGAGGGGGATGCTGCATGGCGGATTTGTGTCAACTTAATGGAGAATGGATTACTGGCAAAACCTACACATGGCAACATCATTCGCTTCGCGCCACCGCTGGTCATTTCGGATCAACAACTAGCTACCTGTTGTGACATCATTGCGCAAACGATCTTGGAATTTCACCAATAAATCCAGAGGTTGAAGCGTTTTCAAGTACTCATGGAAGGGTTGTAACTAGATGCTACGCATAAGAATATTTCTACTTTGCTCAATGTTGGTGGGATCATTTGCGGCCAGCATGGGCCAGCCCCCTGAGTCGGAAGTCGTGGACTTGCTCGCGCAACCTATTCGCGTGTTGCCTGTCAACCACGTGCTGTGGGAGATCACAGGTCCCCGGCTACAGCGACCTTCCTACCTGTATGGGATTCTGTACAAGGTGCCCACAAATGCCTTTTACCTTCATCCGGGACTCTCGCACATCGTGAATCAAGTGGATCGCTTGATCATGGAAGTTCACCCCGCGGAGATGGATCGAGATCATCTCTATCGGGGCACAGTGCCGATGGATTCGACCCTGGATGCGCTGTTGTCGCGCCGCGAATATGCGGCATTGCAAGGGTTCGTGAGGGACAGCCTCTCTGCCGTGTCGCTGTACAAATTCATGAGGCGCTATCAACCACTGCTTCTCTCCCAGCAATTCATGTGCGACTATTGTCTGGGATTCAAGGAAGGAAATGAGCCGATCGATTACGAACAATATCTCTATCAAGTGGTGAATCTGCCTCTCACTCCGCTCACCAATGGCTGGGCCAGAGAAGCTTGGATGGATACCTATGGATACAAGGAACAAACGAACCTCATGATGCAAACGCTTGCGAACAAGCGCCGACTCTGTCTGAATTTCCATGAATTACTCAGGGCTTACTGGAATCAAGACCTGGAACGCGTGTGGCAATTGTCCCACGACATCCCGGAGTTTGGCAGCAATACTTCCTCATTGGTAGAAGCCCGAAACGCAGAATGGATCACTAAATTACCTTCGCTCATGGAGCGCGAACGCGTCTTGATTTCAGTGCACGCGGTGCAACTTCCGGGCGAATATGGGTTGGTTCACATGCTCCGTAAGGCTGGCTACCAGCTCAGACCGATCACAGAGTAAAGAGAGCATGAATCATCGGTTTTCTTGAAATAATGGTTCTGTAGGAACCGCCTTAAAGAGCAAAATTTTCCTTCTTTTGCACCTTTCGTCAATAATGGAACGGATCTTGTCTCTGTTTACCAGGAGTCGATTGACACGAAAACTTCTTCTTTCAATCGCCCTACTGCTTTTCCCAGCATGTCGCCTACTCTATGTCTAGGTCTTCCGTTCCTACAGAATCCCCTTCTCTTCCTGCTTCCGTATTTTCCTTGCCGACTCCTTCGGAAGAAATTCAACGTGTGCAGCGCTCGCTCGACACGCTGATTCATCGTGCTTCCCACGACCTGAAAGGGCCGCTGGCAAGCATCTCAGGGCTGGCACAAATCGCCGTCTCCTCCGACCAATTGCAGGAAGTGCGCGGCTATCTGGACATGATTCATCGGCTCTCAAATAAGCTCATGATCGTGCTGGAAGAGCTTGTCGAGGTCAATCACATGCAAGCAGTGCCAGTGGCTCCCCGCTGGGTGAATCTGAGAGAGATGCTCGAAGACTGCCTGGCTGCATTCAGCGAATGGCCAGAGGCACGAGATATCAGCCTGTTGGTGGATGCGCCTCCTTGCAAAGCCTTCGTCGATGCTCATCGGCTGCGCAGCATGCTTCACCACTTGCTCACCAATTCGATCTTGTATCACGATCCCAATAAATCTCAGCGCTGGATCCGCTTAGGGCTTCAGCGTGATGACAAAGGCGTGTCGATCAGCGTCCAGGACAATGGGAGAGGAATGTCTCCCCGTTTTTTGGCCCAAGCCTTCGACATGTTTTCACGAGCAGATGCCTCCTCCAAAGGCTCTGGCTTGGGCCTGTATCTTGCCAAAGAAGCTGCCATAACCATGGGGGCTGCGCTATGGCTGGAGTCTGAGCTTGGAAAGGGAACCTCAGCGTTCATTCGCTTGGAAAAACATGGAGACTAAGCGCAGGGTTCACGTCGGGAGATTCATTTCCCCCAGCGTGTCAAAATCCCAGAAATGAGATTTTGACCTTGTATTTCCCCAAAACCCCGATGGCTCCGTCGATACAATTTTGCAGATTCGCACCTCGACAAAATGTAGATACAAGAGAAGACCGCACCTTGATTTTTAGCAGCATTTCATTGGAACGCCCAAAGAATTTTTCTTGGCGAACGGATAGCGTGAGGAAATAAACCGTTGATCAGGAAAAATTGACCATTCATTCAGTAATGTTTGACCGGGCCATTCATGGCCTGGTTTCCTTCCCTCAAAAAATACTATTTTACCAGATGATTGGTCCAGTATATTTCTGAAGGTAGGATATGCCCATTTTTACGCAAAGCCAAAAGAGAGGCCTATATCTGGTCGTTTTTCTGCTGATAGCAGCACTCGCAGGCTTATTTGGCCTCAAATGGACGGCAGACCAGCAGGTAAATGAGGAAACCTTCATTCAGCTTGAGCGGGATTTTGATCTTCCAGATCTTCCAGTGAATGCCAGCCTCAAGGTGGATATCAATCGTGCCGACTCTGCGGAATTTACCCGCCTTCGCGGAATTGGACCTGTATTTGCCGCACGAATCGTAAAATTTCGTAACGCAAAAGGGGGATTCAACTCGGTCGATGACCTAGCTAAGATCTATGGACTTCCCCCAGAAACCCTCGAATCCCTACGCCCGCATTTATATCTTACTGCCTATCAAGGAGCTCCGGCCAGGACCAACGAAAGCTATCCCCCACGTGGCAAAAAGAACTATGAAGGACCTTCTTTTGACCTGAACACAGCCACGGCTGAAGATCTCCAGAATCTTCCCGGCATCGGGACCGTGCTGAGCCAGCGCATCGTAAAGTATCGTGAAGCGCGCAACGGCTTTCAATCAGTCGATGACTTGGCCAAAATCTACCAACTATCACCGGAAGTTTTCGAAGAAATCAAGCCTTATCTCACGCTTTCTGAGCGAAACCCTTCCAGTGCCGACGATCTCACATCCGAGCCAAGGATGGCTTCTGCCGGCACCAGATCTGAAGGTGCGTTTCGAGGAGCGTCTTCCGCTCCCGCTTTGGGTTCCATCAACCTTAACGAGGCGGATTCGGCCCAGCTAGTCTCGGTCCCAGGCATCGGTCCTGCTTCCGCCAACCGCATCCTGAAGTATCGCAAACTCCTCGGATTCTATACTTCTCTGGATCAGCTCAGCTCGGTCTATGGACTGCATCCGGACAATCTCCTTCGAATGAAGCCTTTTCTCACGGTCGGGGATGTGAGCGGCTTTCCCAAGCGAAATTTGAACGAGGCATATGCCAGGAGCCTCGCATTTTATCCGTTTATCGATCAGTCCTATGCCGATTCCCTCCTTGCTTATCGGCGGGAGCTTGGGAGATTTGACACGTGGGAAGAAGTCAAGGCCGCTCCCGGTATGACTCCTGAAGTGCTTGAGGGCCTTCAGTTGTATTTTAGGTTGTAACCATCTGGATGGCTTTCTGTGCATTTTTTCGGCGCTTCAGAAAGAGTAAGCGTAAGATATCACCCAGCCCTCATGGCATTTTGCCGGGAAAGCCCCTTCTTTGTTCCAGCGACGAACATGGAGAAGAACCTCCAGCAGTCAGAAGATCATCAACCATAAGATAGCTTCTCGATTGCAATCGCCACATACGCTATACCTTTCACCAACATGACCCTACACGACGAGTTGACAGCGCACATCCGCGCGGTTCCCGATTTTCCTATCCCAGGAATTCTGTTTCGGGACATCAGCCCCATTTTTTTAAATCCGGGTTTGGTAGCGCGCTGTGTAGCTGCTTTGGCCGCTCCGTGGATGGGGCGTGGCATCACCAAGGTGATCGGGATTGACAGTCGGGGATTTTTGTTGGGTCCGCAGATTGCGGGAGCACTCGGAGCCGGATTTGTGATGGTGAGAAAGGCAGGGAAACTTCCCCCCGAAACTGTTTCGGTGTCTTATGAGTTAGAATATGGAAATGCTGTATTGGAGTCTGTCAAGTCCTCCATTCAGCCGGGAGATCGGATGTTGATCCACGATGACCTGCTGGCCACCGGCGGCACAGCGGGTGCTGCGGCGGCGATTTCCCTCAAACTGGGGGCCGAGGTGCTGGGCTTCAATTTCCTTGTCGGATTGCCATTACTGGGTGGCCAAAAGGTGCTGGAGCCTTACAGCAAAGAGATTTACACCTTGATTGACTTTAGGTAAAACGATACTTTTTTCGTAATTTACTGAGCTTTTCAACTCAATTTTTTTTCAACATATGGCACATACGCTTCAAGAAACCCCTACGCTACTCGACTTTCGGCTCAACGAAAATCAACTCATGATCACCGATATGATTCGCCGATTTGGGGAGGAGCGCCTGAAATCGGTGGTGAGCCACTATGACGAATCGCAAGAATTTCCCTTGGAAATTTTCAAAGAACTTGGCGAAATGGGCCTGCTAGGTGTGTTGGTGCCAGAAGAATACGGTGGTGCAGGATTTGGCTATCTGGAATATGTGACAGCCATAGTGGAGCTAGGAAAAATCTGTGGCGGCGTAGGCCTGTCGATGGCTGCGCATAACTCGCTGTGTACCGGGCACATCATGAAATTCGGGAATGAAGCACAGAAAGAACAATACCTTCCTAAACTTGCCACTGGAGAATGGATCGGCGCATGGGGTCTCACTGAGCCCAATACCGGCTCCGACGCTGGCAACATGCGCACTGTTGCGGTAGAAGACGGCGATTACTTTGTTATCAACGGTGCCAAAAACTTTATTACCCACGGCAAAACAGGCAACGTCGCGGTGGTGGTCGTGCGCACTGGTCCTGCCCGCTCGCGCAACAATGCTTCGGCATTTATCATTGAAAAAGGTACCCCCGGATTTCGCCACGGAAAAAAAGAGAACAAGCTCGGCATGAGAGCCTCTGAGACCACAGAGCTTATCTTCGAAGATTGCCGCATCCACAAGTCTCAGCTGCTCGGCAAGACAGGCGAAGGATTCAAGCAGGCGATGAAAGTGCTCGACGGTGGGCGAATCTCCATCGCTGCGTTGTCGCTCGGGATTGCCAAAGGAGCCTACGAAGCATCCTTAAAGTATGCACAGGAGCGCGAGCAATTCGATCAACCGATATTCGAGTTTCAGGCGATTTCGTTCAAGCTCGCCGACATGGCTACCCGCATTGAAGCAGGTGAATTGCTCACTTTCCGCGCCGCAGACCTCATCAACAAGGGACTTCCTGTGACGGAAGCCTCGGCGATGGCCAAGTATCACACCAGCGAAACGGCTGTATATGCAGCCAACGAAGCGGTACAAATCTTCGGCGGCTATGGCTACATCAAAGATTTTCCGGTAGAGAAATTCTATCGCGATGCCAAGCTCTGCACCATCGGCGAAGGAACCAGCGAAATCCAAAAGCTCGTAATCGCACGGTCGGTGCTTTCTTAATCACCAAGCATCAGGAGATCGGCCTTGGCCTGACCTAATTTGTAGGTCTTCGATTCTATGGCCGTTGGCTTATCGTCTTTCATGCATCGACGCCAGAGAAGAAAGTGCTGCGCAGAAAATGGACAGCCTTGAGTAACACGATGGCCTAGAAGGCCCAGAATTCTTCAATCTACTTCTTCTGCATCTAGTTCTCTGACAATTTTGGCGCATACTAACCCTCATAAGGGTTTCCTTACCCTTATGAGGGTTAGAGCACGAGTTTTCCGCCATTTTTGTCAGAGAACCCTGCATCTTTGTGCACACGCTTCCCTTTTCTTTTCCTTCCTCCATGTTACGTGACGACCTGATTCAACATTTAGCGATGCCCTCCGAGATCATGCCACAGATGGAGGTGACGCGGGCAGAAGGCATCTATCTTTATGGTCCCAA
>DAITMB010000104.1:0-17944 GCA_036835375.1 Bacteroidota bacterium | reverse complement strand
CGATTTGACTTGGCCGCTGCCGCGCAAAAGCGCAGACAACAGTATTCTTGAGTTGAGGGTTGAGAGTTGGGAGTTGAGAGTTGGGAGTTGGGAGTTGGGAGGTTGAGAGTTGAGAGTTCGGGGAGCCCTGAAAGGGCGAAATACACCAGCCGAGGGTGAAGCCCTCGGAACAGAACATTGATATTGTTATCGTTTCTTTGCCTTTGGCACCTTTGCTTATGTATCGTGGTTTTGTCCTCCACCTCCTGATTTTAGGTTGGCTGATGTGCCTGGTAAGCCCGGCTGTCGCTCAGCAAACTGATTCTGTGTTGTATAAACTGAACGCGGATCGCATCCAGCTCAACAAGACCAATATGTGGGTCTTGGGAGGCTGGGCGCTAGGCAACATCGGGATCAGCAGTGTGATGAGGGCACGCAGTAGCGGGACTATGCGATATTTTCACGAGATGAATGTGATCTGGAATGTTGTGAATCTCGGCCTGGCCGTTGGAGGACTCTACGGAAGCTTTCAGGCAGATCCCGGATCTTTCGACTTGTGGAGCACCTATGCAGAGCAGCAAAAGATCGAAAAAATCCTGCTATTCAACCTGGCGCTCAACTTCACCTACCTCACCGCCGGAGGCTACTTGATGGAGCGCTCGCGACGCACGATTCAGCGCCCTGAGCGATTGCAAGGATATGGCCAGTCTCTGCTCTTGCAAGGAGGCTTTCTGTTGCTATTTGATGCCACGCAATATTTCCTGCATCATCATCAAAGCCATGATCGACTGCGCCAGCTGCTGGAGGGAGTACAACTTTCAGGGGCTGGCATCGGATACCAATGGTGGTTTTAGCCCTTTTCCACGTCCCCTAAGTCTGATTCGGCTAGCTAATCGCTCGATTGGACAGCCGAAAGCCGGAATTGGCATCAGGAAATTTGACTTGTAAGTTGAGAATTGGTTAACTTTCACTTTATCCAAGTGTGGTCATCATTTCTCCACATTAACCTATCTCCCATGAACAAAACGCTCAAATGGATTCTCATCAGCCTGGGGACCCTGCTAGCACTTCTCTTTTTCGGATTCCTATACATGCAGACCCAGACGAAAAAAGCGAGTCCGGAGGCCACGGTCACTTATAACTACGACAAGGCCAACATTTCGGTCTTCTACAACCGCCCCTACAAGCGAGGACGTGTCGTGTTTGGGGACCTAGTCCCTTATGGTGAAGTATGGCGCACGGGGGCAAACGAGGCCACGACTTTCTCCACCTCCTCCGACCTCTGGGTCAATGGAGATACCCTTCCAGCAGGCAAATACACCTTGTGGACCATCCCGGGGGAGTCGGAATGGAAAGTCATTTGGAATGGCAGTCAATACAGTTGGGGCGTCACATTCGGCGCTAAGGCTAGCCGGGATCCAGAGAAGGATGTGCTGGTGGCGACTGTGCCTGTCACCCACGTGGATGAAACATTGGAAAGCTTCACGATTTCCTTCTCTAAAGAGGCCATGACGCTAGCCTGGGACCAGACCGAAGTGATCGTGCCCATGCATGCCAACTGATCCGTTAGATTGTTTCAAGAGCTTTAATGACCTCCACCCATCACAGTTTTGTGGTGGGTGATTTTTTTTATGGAACAGTTACTGAACCAACCTATGCATTGAGTATCCGAGAGATGAACTGCGAGATCATGTTCCCAGACGACTTCCTTTAGCGGAATCCTTCCCTTGTCATAATGTCTGCACGCAACGTGCTTTTGGAAGAATTCCGCATGTTTCTCTGCAATGGCTGCAATATTTTAATAACTTCAGCCAATTACCAGTTCAATTCGTGCTTTTCTTGATGAATTTGTCAGATTTGATCATTAAAATCTAGTTTTTACCTACAATTTTCATTTCTACTGGATCAGCAGTATGAGTGAGAAATCCGACAGTCTTTTTTCCCTGTCTTTCCACGTTTTTTCAATTGATTCTGTATATGGGTTCCCTGTTTCATCCCTATTCTTCTAACGGCGGTTTTGATGAAGCCTTTACGCCCAACGGCGAGATCCGGGCAGCTTACCAAGCATTTCAGGAAGGATTTGAGCTAATGCCCCGCGACCGTATTCATCAGCTTCAATTCGCGACAGACCGCGCGCAACTCGCCATGGGGATGACATTCAATGTGTATTCCGAGGGCGTTGGTAAAGAGCGAATCCTGCCGCTGGACATTGTCCCAAGGATCATCTCCAGAGAGGATTGGGCACACATTGAGAAGGGGCTTGCACAGCGAATCAAAGCACTCAATCTGTTCATTCAGGACCTTTACGAAGACCAGCGCGTCATCAAGGAAGGCATTTTGCCAAAGCACCTCATCGAGAGTAGCCCCAATTTCCTGTTGCCTTGCAAAGGCCTGAAGCCTCCTCACGGGATCTGGTGCCACATCACAGGCACCGACATCATCCGAGGAGCCGATGGCGAATTTTATGTGCTGGAAGACAACTTGCGGGTACCTTCGGGGGTGTCTTATATGCTGGAAAACAGAGAGTTACTCAAGCGTACCTATCCCACTTTGTTTCAGCAGCTGCATGTGAGGCCTGTGTACGACTACTCCCTGCGGCTCTACAATATGCTTCGTCGCCTGTCCCACAAGTCTGACCCAGTGGTAGTGGTGCTCACGCCGGGGACCTACAATTCCGCTTATTTTGAGCACAGCTACCTGGCCCGAGAAATGGGGGTGGAATTGGTCGAGGGCCGGGACTTGGTCGTCAAAAATGACCACGTCTTTATGCGTACGACACATGGACTCCAGCAGGTGGACGTGATCTATCGGCGGGTGGATGATATCTTTTTGGATCCCAAGGTCTTTCGGCCAGACTCGATGCTAGGCATAGAGGGCCTGTTCGAAGCCTATCGAAAAGGAAATGTGGCGCTCGCGAATGCGCCGGGAACAGGCATTGCCGACGACAAAGTGATCTACGCCTACGTGCCCAAGATCATTCCATTTTATCTGGGCGAAGAACCGATTTTGCCGAATGTGCCGACTTACATATGCGAGGATCCTGCGGACATGACCTATGTGTTGGAGCACATCGAGCAGCTTGTGGTGAAGGAAGCCAACGCTTCTGGCGGCTATGGGATGCTGATAGGTCCAAAAGCCAGTGCCGCGGAGCACGAAAAATTTCGTCGTCTCGTGCAGGAAGATCCCCGAAACTATATCGCCCAGCCGACCATCTCCCTTTCTACGGTGCCGACCCTGGTGGACGGGGCCATAGAAGGCCGTCATGTGGATTTGCGCCCATTCATCTTGTATGGTGAACAAATCGAGGTGGTGCCCGGAGGACTCACGCGCGTGGCCCTCAAGCGTGGCTCCCTCGTGGTCAATTCTTCCCAAGGAGGCGGTAGTAAGGATACTTGGGTGCTGGGTGCTTGAGGCCGTTGAATGAATTCATTTGTTTGTCACGATATTTTCAATCCCTTTTGATACATGCTGAGCCGTGTCGCTGATTCGATCTACTGGATGCACCGCTACATTGAGCGAGCGGAGAGCTATGCCCGATTTCTCACGGTGAACTTCAATCTCGCCCTGGACCTCCCGCCGAATATGCAGGAGCAATGGGGGCCTCTTCTCACCATCACACAAGACCTGGAGGCATACCGGAAAAAATATCCGGAGGTGCAGCGCGAGGCCGTGATTGATTTCATGACCTTTGACCCAGACAATCTCAACTCAATTCTTTCGAGTCTCCACTCCGCGAGGGAAAATGCGCGCAGTGTTCGCGAGAGCATTTCGACGGAGATGTGGGAGCAAATCAATCGGGTGTATCTCATGATGAAGGAAGCCAATCCACGGGACAGCATCCTGGCGGAGGACCCGCGCACTTTTTTTAAGGAGATCATCCAAGGGTGTCAACTGTTTTTTGGGATCACGTCTTCTACGATCTCTCGCTCGGAGGCGTGGCACTATGGGCGGCTTGGCACTTTTCTTGAGCGGGCGGACAAGACTTCCCGCTTGCTGGATGTGAAGTATCACATTCTGCTGCCGACGGCCAACATCGTGGGCTCACCCATCGACCTGATCCAATGGTCGGCGCTGCTCAAGTCAGTGAGTGCTTACTCGATCTGCCGGAAACAATTTGGCTTGATTACCCCAGTGAAGGTGATCGAATTTCTGGTGCTAGATCGGCGATTTCCTCGCTCTATTTTTTTCTGTATTGACAATTCTCTCGATAGCATCAAGGCCCTCTCAGGCCCGTCAGAGAACCGCCGATACAACCTCGCGGAGAAGCTTCTGGGCGCTATGCGCTCAAAATTGGAGTACCGGGAAATCAGTGAAATCTTTGATGTCGGAGTTCATGAGTACTTGGATGTGATTCAAGTAGAGGTAAATCAAGTTTCGGATGCGATATTGCAGACGTTTTTTTCCCCAAACGACCACTGACGCGAATCATTGACGCGATCTTCCTCTCCTTGACTTATTGTCTATGACTTATTGCCTCGGAATTCGTACACGTGAAGGATTGATTGCTCTAGCTGACACACGGATCACCTCCGGAAATCAAACTACTACTGCCAAGAAAATCACGCTCCACCAACGACCCGGCCATTCCCTGCTGATCATGACCTCGGGCTTGCGCTCTGTAAGAGACAAGGCGGTGACTTACTTTGAAGAAGAAATTCAAAACAGTGATCTCACCTTTAACAAGCTCTACAAAGCGGCCAATGCATTTGCCCGCCAACTGAGGCAAGTAGCGAAAGAGGACAAGAAGGCGCTTCAAGAGTCGGGACTTGCCTTTAATCTTCACGCCATCGTAGGCGGCCAACTGGAGGACGATCTTGAGCCAAAGCTCTTCATGGTCTATCCCGAGGGCAACTGGGTCGAAGTGAGTGTGTCGGCGCCCTTCTTTATTATTGGGAACACGGGCTATGGCAAGCCCATCCTCGATCGGGCCATCACCTACGAATCAAGTCTCGAATTTGCACTCAAGACAGGATTTCTCTCTTTCGACGCGACCCGACTCAGCGCCAACGATGTCGGCTTCCCCATCGACGTGGTGATTTATCGGAGTGGGAGCTTTCAAATGGTGGAGCAACGATACCAAGAAGAAGAGTTGATTGAGATTTCTAAATTTTGGGATAAATCCGTTATACAACTCATCCAAGAGATCGACAGCTCTTGGTTGACAAAGGTCTTCGAGCGAGTTCCGCACGCATGAAATTTGCCATTACTCACCTCACCGATTACACATTTTCCTCACCCGTGTGGCTCAAGCCCCACTTTCTGTGTATTTATCCCATCAGTGTCCCTCACCAGACCGTGACCTCACATCGCCTGACTCTATCGCCCACGCCTGCAGGAATGAAGTGGATATTGGATCCAGAAGGCAATCGGGTCTGTCACTTGTGGTTTACAGGCACCACTCAGCTACTGCGTATTTATTCCGAACTCAGCATCGAGACCCAGCCCATGGACCCGCTGGACTTCGTGTACTATCCGCTCGAAAGTGCCCAGGCTGCCCATATTTATCCTTCTCCGCCGACTCCTCCGCTCGCTTGTGCCTTGATGCCCATTGAGCTGCCATTGCCCCTGCTGGACCAACTTCAGACGCTCCAGGCGCAATTTTCAGATACAACCGCCCTGGTGACAGCCATCAATCAGTGGATCAGCGCGACCTTTGGTTTCGAATCTCGCTACAGCGGCGCGCCATGGACCCCCGCCGAAACATGGGAACGAAAGCAGGGATCCTGCCGCGACCTCAGTTGGCTTGCCATCGCCATGTATCGACGGGCTGGGATCGCCGCCAGATTCGTCAGTGGATATCACTATTCGCCAGACCTTCCTGAGCATGACCTCCACGCGTGGGTGGAGGTCTATTTGCCCGGTGGTGGCTGGCTCGCCCTGGATCCTAGTTCTGGTCTTTGGGCCGACGAAGCATATGTGCCCCTGGCAGCCAGCGTGGACCACAGCGCTACCATGCCAGTCACAGGCTCCTTCGCGGGCGCAGCGGAGGCCCACCTCGTAGCCAGCCTCCGCATTGAACGACGCTAATCTTTATGAGTGCTGCCGCCAGGAAGTTATTTTGCCCGATTCTGGCTTTTTCCCGCAGGTGGGCCTCCCACTGCTCGCTTCCCAAAAAGTAGCGGCAGACAAAGCATTTTCTTGCGCAGCGATTGGGCTTTTTCGTAGGCGAAACGTAAGTTCAACTGCACATTTACGCCGCCTTCATGAACCATCACGCCAAGATCATTCAGCAACTCACCGCCAACTGGCAGGTGTTTGAAGCCATGCTGGTCGGTCTCGATCAGAAGCAAGTCCAGTGGTCCCCTCATCCACAGCGCTGGAACCTGCTCGAAATCCTTTGTCATCTGGTAGATGAAGAGCGCGAAGACTTTCGCGCCCGCGTGAAGCATGTCCTGGAGACGCCAGATGCCCCCATGCCCAGCATTGATCCAGAGGGCTGGATCCAGAGCCGCCACTACCGGGATCAATCTTATGAGCAGAAGCTGGGAGAATTTTTGGAGGAAAGGGCACAATCGGTCGCCTGGCTTCAATCCCTTCAACAACCCAAGTGGAGAAGCGTTCACTTGCATCCACGCATGGGCGAAGTCTCGGCAGAGTTTTTTCTGGCCAACTGGCTCGCCCATGATTTTCATCACATCCGCCAGATCAACCGCGTCAAATACGAGTACCTCCACTCCCAGCTCAGCGATTCCCACCTGGACTATGCGGGGATTTGGTAGCCTTGCGACCAATCGATAAATGCACTATCCATTCAATCAAAATTCTATTTTCATAGCTATCAATTTTTTTATAAAAATTCACACTATTGCTATATTGAATATATCCCTTGAAAAACTTTCGCTTTTCAAGGGATATATTATGACTTTAGAGGAAAGGAGACCACCCAAAAGTGGTGACCTTCAGACACGAAACATCCTCAGGATCTATCGAAGAATCTGGTAAGAATTCTCACCGACAATGAAGAGATACAGGCCACTACCCAGCGATTGCAAATTCACGCCTCGCTCAGGGATCATGCCTGCCATCAACTGGCGTCCCGCCAAGTCCATGAGCCGATAGAGGCTACCGGCTGCGCAATCAGGTTGAAACACATTGTCTTGCATGTGAAAAAGCGGCTTTGGCGTAATGGGCATCCGGCGGCTGGTGGCCTCAATACCATCTTCTCCCTTAGCACGAATGCGGGCCACTACTGGATCGCAACCCTGAAAGGTGTAGCACCCCTGCGTGTTGTATTGCTGGGCGATTGTCACAAACTCCAGCGCATCGGATGAAATTGTCTCGATGTACACATCACTCAATTCGCTGAGTTCCCAGCAAAGGGTAGGCCCTTGCACGCGCGTGTTGACGATACTCACCGGAAAGACCGGATCGGCTCCCAAGATCCAAATCAGGGCGTCTTCGATCAAATTCTGGAAGTTTTGGTCGCTGGTGTAATTGTTTCCACTGTGGCCCAAGGCGGTATAGAAAGACCGCCCACCTCCTGGTAGCTCCTTGATATGTGCCATCATGCGCGGCGCATCGTAGCTATTGTTCCCAGTTTGCCCTACGCGTAGCAACTCTGTAAAAGTAGTATCGAGATAGCCATCCTCCCAGTAGTAATACTCCTCGGTTTTGACCCAAGGATTGGGAATGTTGTCGAGAATGGGTGAGCTAGAAATCAATGTCATGGTATCGGTGTGATTCGCTTTGGTATGATTGGGGCTGGTTTGCACGGAAGCCCCTGCTACCGTTTCCGCATACCAATCCCAGTTCCCAGTAGAACCCCCATTGGCAGTACTGTGTCGATACGTGTCACTCGCAGCATGAATGCCGAGGTAGCTCCCGCCATTGGCGATATAGGTTTCGAAATTAGCACGCTGTGCTGCGTTGAGACCTCCAGACCCGGAAGTATTCGACCACACGACCACATCATAGGACATTAGATTCACCAAGTCGTCAAATTCATCTCCCTCATCGTCGTTGGTAACCGTATAGTTTAACGCTGCAGCCCAGCTATTAAACATCGACAAGGATTGCGTCTTGGTATTGTGGTTATACCCGGTCGTCTCGGTATAGTGTAGCACCTTTTGTTGAGACATTCCCATCATGGGTACCCCCAAGAGGATCAAGAGCAGGAGCTGAGGTGTAGCTCGACTACTGTGCTGCGAAGGGGAAGTATAGACCTGAGGAGTGAAACACGGTCGCTTGGACATAGATAGACCTGACTTACTATGCGGAGCAAAGAAGTTAGACAGGGCGGTAGCCCCAGTAGAATGAAAATGCATGACGTTAGGGATGATCGAAGCGGTAAAACTAGAGTGATGGAATCACTCGAAGGGCAGGATGGGGGATGGAATTGGAAAAGTCGATTTCTAAAGCGGGTGCGTCAGTCTCAAAAAATCACCTTCTGATACACTATGCAATGACCCGGCGTCGGCAAGTGGCGTTGAGAAAGCCAAATCATGCTTTGCGGTCGAAATACCATCCGAATCAAAATCCTAGAGATTCTTTTTCGTAGTTTGGTAATTTGCATTGCTTCGCAACAGAAGAGAGTAAATTTTTCGAGTGTGTATAAAAATGTTTGTATTTAATGAGATTACCAAAAATGCAGAAAGTCACAATTTTCGCGATTTGTAGAAAGTGGCCCGTCTATATAAACGCGATGACACAAGAAAAGTTTACCAATCAACAAATTTGATTGTGAAATCTTAAAATCTTATAAGCCTCCTCGCCATTCAACAAAATGGCGGTTTAAGGTTATTTTTCACAGATCTTGACACGCAAATTATTTCATATATATGTCAAATACATAGTTTGTGGTTTGAATTTTTATACCCCAAACAAATGCGAAAAATAAACGTCATTTGTTATTTTCATTTAAAAAAATAAAAAAAGCAAACGCCAGAGCTCCAAAAACCTAGATAGTTAGATTAATGAACAACCAAATAACCAGGATTCAAGAAGGCTTGAAAAAAGAACGAGTAGAACTGTTCTCTTTATGAAAACAACTTATCTTCGACTGTTCCTATGACTGGAACAAATTTGATCATTCGCGAAGTTAGTTCCAAATTTTGAATTAATAAAATAGATGTTTTGTTGTTGTCTCTTATCTCGACTGAAAGTATTTGTAGAGACATTGGGTGAAGATCAAGTTGACAACTCTAAGTTTCTATCGCCATCAAAACTTTCTACATGGTGAGATACCCTCATTTGTGAGATTCTTGTGTCATGCCCATTGCTCAAGGGTATTTGTCCTCAAAAGAAGTATAGGTTTCTCGTTTTTTTTCATCAGCTTTTTTGGTGTTTGGACAAAAAAATCCCTGTCACAGTTTGGGGCTCTCCTAGGAGAACACAACAACCAATGACAGGGGATGTGATGGTGGTGTAGGCCGAAACCTACGGGGGGATTAGACCGTGATGGCCTCCAGATAGCGGGCGTTGAGTGGCTTGTTCAGATATTTCTTCACAAAGCGGCTGCTTGCGGCACGATCAATGTCCTTGGGACTGATAGAAGAAGAAAGCATGATAATCTTGCACTTTTCCCGGACCTTGTCCGAAAACTGCTCGAAATCTGTTAAGAACTGAAACCCATCCATGATGGGCATGTTGATGTCCAAGAAGACGATTTCAGGCAAGGTCTCAATGTCGTCTTGGTGATCACGGAGATAATCAAGGGCATCCTGTCCGGTCTGAAAAACCAGGATTTGGTCTGCAAAGGCGTTTGCCTCAATGATTTTCTCATTGATGATGTTGTCGATTTCGTTGTCATCTACCAGCATGACGCTTTTGTATGCGGCCATAAATTGATCAGGTTTGGTTGCTCAGATGCCTCAATTTTCAAAAAATGACAGATAAGTCAAATGTTTAAGTTGCGCAAGCGGAGGTCGTATCCACAATCAGATGTAAGAAAAACCGCCATTTGTGTCGGGTTTTCGCTTAAAAATCTGCTCTTCCTGCCATTTTCTTACTCTCTGCTTTCTTGCCAAATTACCTATATGCAGGCTTTCAGGGATGATTAGCCCCGAAAAATGCACTTTACCAAGGGCCAGATCCGTAATTTCTAACATTCAGCCAAGGGCGTTCTATTTTGGCGAGAATACACAGGTCGAATGTGTTCTTTCACGGCCTTCCCCCCGTAACCTTCACGTGAAAATTATCCCATCGGCGCAAGTGACACCAGCCCGCGCTGGGTTCATGAGTCAACCTACACATGCTCCACCAACATAGGGGTAAGCCCCACACCCAAAGGGTCTGACACAGCATGAAAGCATGATGGCAGCGAGTAGAGATATCGCTAAGGAACCGAGGCTAGCTTTAGAAAGGCAGATCGTCATCCTGAAGATCCGTTGCATCAATGGCCCCTTCGGTAGGAAGCGGCGGGGGAGGCGGCGTGCCTGTGCCCATCGGAGGGCCGGCAGGGGCTTGCACGGCACCGACGCGCCAAGCATCCAGCGAGTTGAAGTACTTGACTTCTCCTTGTGGCGAGGTCCATTCACGGCCTCGAATGTCAAAATCTACCGAAATCGACTGTCCTTCCTGGAAAGGCTCCAGCTGATCGACCTTGTCTTGAATTAGCTGAAACTGAACGTACTGAGGGTACATCGGATTGTCGGCATATTCTATCACGAACTCGCGCTTGCGGAAGGTGGCCGTGATTTGCTTGGTTTCAAACTTCTTGTGAAGTTTGCCTTGAACGGACATTGCCATGGTCGTCGTTATCGTTTATGGGTGGGTGGACGCAATGCGTCACAAGTGATTTTTCAAATATAACAACCCGCCCGCCAACTCCCAAAAATCGATTTTTCTTACTCCTGAAGGATTTGCTCCACCAACAGCTCCGTTGCATCAAGATGCTTTCTACAGGCAGCAATCAGGGATTGGCCATGGCGAAAGAGCGCCATTTGTTGATCAAAGTCGGTCATTCCTTTCTGCATCTGATCGAGTAGTATTCGGAGTTCCTCGAGCTTTTCCTCCAAGGAAAAGTCTTCGGGCAGGTCTTGTTCAGGCATCGCTGGGGTCGGGTTGCGGAGAAATGAGTGAGAGGTGTGAAGTCGTTCGACCGTCCACGAACAAGGTGTCGAGGAGGTCTCCCGCTGCCAATTCTTTCACAGAGCGCAGGATGCGGCCATCCTTGAGGCTGAGGGTGTATCCTTGCGCAAGGAGGGCTGTCTGGTCCATGCCTTGAAGGCGACCTTGCAGGAGGTCCAGCGCATGGCGCTTGTTGCGGAGATATTGGCGAATGGCCTGCTCGAAACGAAGGGCATACTCGTCGAGCATTTGGCGCTTAAAGTCGATGAAATACTGAAGTGCACGCTGGGTCTGAACTTCGGCGGCGTCAAGCTGCCGCAACAAGTCTTCCCGGTCTGGCACGGCTTGCGCCGCTGCCGCAGTGGGGGTAGAAGCTCGCATGTCCGCAACGAAGTCCGCGATGGTGACATCTGTCTCGTGTCCCACACCGGTGATCACAGGAATCCGGCTTGCTCGAATGGCGCGCGCCACGGCTTCTTCATTGAAATTCCACAAGTCTTCCAGCGAGCCGCCGCCGCGGGCCAGCAGGATCGCATCCGCCTCCAGTTTCTGTGCCAAGCCCAGACTTGTCACAATGGATGCCGCGCCACCCGCGCCTTGTACCACAGTCGGAATCACCGTGACTTTCACCACGGGATAGCGCTGCGCAAGGGTGCGCAGCATGTCTTGAATTGCGGCCCCCGTGGGCGAAGTGAGTAGCACGAGGTGCTTCGGGAAGCGCGGAATCCGCTTTTTGATTCCCACCTCAAACAGGCCCTCGCGCTGAAGCTTGTCTTTGAGCGCCACAAATTGTGAATACAAGTCGCCCAAGCCCTGCTTCTCGATTTTGACTACACGCATCTGGTAGTTGCCTCGGGGGGCATACACAGTAATGAATCCTGTGGCGACCACTTCTTCCCCGACTTGCATCTGTGGCGCGCGAATCGCATCGCTTTGAAACATCACGGCGCTCAGCTGCGCCTGGGGATCTTTCAAGCTGAAATACACGTGGCCCGAACGATGATAGGTGAGATTTGACACCTCTCCGGACACGCGCACCTCCTGAAGAACGGGGTCGTTCTCCAGGAGGCGCTTGATGTACCAAGTACATTCGGTGACAGAATACGCAGGAGCAGCGGTCATAATCAGGGCTAGAAGCCGAAAGTTGAGCTTTTCTGCCCAAGAACCCAAAGCCTTTCGCAAAACGCCCCCGGACATGCGACGGAGTCCTTATTCCAGGACGATCCTGCGGGTGCTCAGCAGGGTGCCTGCTTGGAGCAATTGGAGGAAATACATTCCGCTGGGCAAAGTTTCCACCTCAATCCTGTGACTGGTCTGGGTGCTGGCGAGCGGCTGTCGCAGCACTTCCTTGCCATCCAGGGTGTACATGCGAATCTCGGAATCGGCGCCTGTTGGCAGCTTCAGGTCCACACTAAAGTCCGTTTTCGCAGGATTGGGATAGGGAGCCGAAAGGCTGGGATGGTTGAGTGCTGCTTTGCCGATGCTGTTGGTGGCTCCGCCTACCGAAAACTCGAACACGAGGTCGCGGAAGTCGGTCGGATCATTGGCGTTGGCAATACGCATGATGGTGCGAGAGTACCCATCAATGTCGTTGGGAACAAAGGAGATGTATTGCTTCTCCAGCAAGTTGGATGTCGCGCTGTTAGTGGTGTCGTTGGGAGCCAGCTTGATGGCCTCAATGGATTCAGCGCCCTTTTCCCCGTAGCACAGATCCCAGCAAAAATAGGTGATGTGGGCTGTGTCCACGCCGCCCGCAGTGGTGCCGGAAGCCATGAGGTTCTCAATACGAAAAGCTTTGAGGTAGAGGGTATCTGAACCTGTATTCACAATGTCCATGTAAAACAACTTCTCATCCAGCGCTTTGTCCACGTCGAGCAAGCCTGTGGGGGGATTGAGCACCTCCCAGGTCTGAGCTGAAAGGGACGCTGGGACCAGCAGCACGACTGCGAATATCATGGTCGTGAAAAAGGTAGCAATTGATTTCATAGAGAGAAAATATTGAAAACCGAAGGAAAGAGAGCGAACGAAGCGAGAAGATAGGAAAGAGAAGGCAAGGACAAAAGCGAATAAGAAAAATCGGATACGGAAAGCAAGCGAGGAGATCCCGTTGCAAGGAAAATCAGCACCTTCCTGCGTACAAGCCGCAGCCCCATTCTTTCAAAAATTTGATCCGTCAAGTGAACATCTCCGCCGACTGTGGCAGGCGTCCTCCACAGGAAGATGTGATACCAAGCCATTTTCCCTACCGAAACACCACAAAAACATAGCGTTCCCTTGTCTTAGCGCACTGTGTATGCCCTTGAAACCGAGTCATTTTCCCACTTCACCAGCGAACCTTTTCTACACCGGCCAATTCGCATAGACATGTAAGGTTGGGCACACCGTAACATTCCTACTTAAATGGAACTTCGAGCTTATTTGATTCAATCTGCAAGAAGTAAACTGCGCACGACATGACGTTCTACTCACCAGCCCTTTCGGTCGATGAGCTTTGTGATATGGGCGAGATGGTGCAGACTGTGCCAGGCATACATGCTCAGCATTTGATCGATGGTGATGATCCCGTTTTCGGGATGGTGGAGCGTCCGCTCAAATTGATCTTCGCTGAGGTGTCGCAGCAAAGCCACCAGCCGACGATGGAGACCATTGAGCAAATTCAGCGACACACTCACAGGCAGCGAGCTGGCATCCGGAAGCTCGGCCCACTCCTTCTCATTGTAGGGCTTAATCGTAGGCTGCTTTTCGGTGAGGGCAAGTCGAATGCGCACATACGCATTGGTGTGGCTGTCGGCTAAGTGATGCACCACCTGGCGCACGGTCCACCCACCCGAACGATAAGGCACATCTAACTGGTCATCGTCGAGGGGTTCCACGACCGAGGAGAGTAAGCCCGGCAGCTCCGCCAAGGTCTTGAGGTGTTCTTGTCGCTGGCTGCGGCTCAGTTCTTTGGGGTGGTGGCCCGGACCGATAGGATAGCGAAGAGGGTCTGACTTGCTCATATAGTGAGTTTTGGCGCTGAATGCGACAAGTTTGCCCATAGCCCATGCGAAAGAAAGTGCACAGAAGGGAAATTGGACCGAAAGCTAATCAACTCGCCGTTACCATTCAAGCAGCACGAGAAGGCATTTGCCCTGACGTTTTGGTCCACTTCCCCACCCTATTCTACGATCAAAATTCTGCTATCGAACACGGGAGCCTACAGCCCATCACAGCTCTCGGTCAGGGTTTTCTCATTTCAGACTGGCGCATCGGCATCGCATCTATCAGCCCAAAGAGCAGCTCTGGCAGAATGGGCTGATTGGCCCGGTATTTTTCACCGCCATCTTTACCAATCAACATTACCGAAAAATCCCCTTCCGCTACCCCAAAGCGACGATACAACCGCGCACAGGTCGATGCGGTAAAATTCTCGCTGCCACCCGGATGGATTGACAACAGGAGCAAATCCCGCTCTTGCATTCCTTCCGCTACTGATGCCAGCGCCAGATTTTGCGCCAGCAACGAAGCATCTGAGCTGTCCGACGCAAACACGAGCAGCAACCGATGTTGCCATCGATAGGCATCCAATTCCTGAGCCTGAAGCGGCCCTTGGCAAGCTAAAAGCATACACAGGCATACGAGAAGAAACAGAACCGGAGAAGTCATCGGAGAAGCGGTAATGAGGCAGAGAATGGATTAAATGTCGCTTAGGTAACGAAAGATAAGGAAGGATGATTCACCCAATCAGGCAATTCAAGAAGGGGGTGCTATTCCATCGAATCTACGGAAAAAATGCCCTGTTCCGGGCAGATGTTTTACAGAGAATCTCCTTGGCTTCTCCTTTCCTTTTTCCGGAATTCTCCGATGTCATTTCTCGAATTTGCTTCGAAAATGATTAGTTTTGGTTTTATTCCGCCTCTTCCTTCTCATCACTTACTTCTGATTTTCTCCGAATATGTCCACTCTCGCCGCCCAGCAACTGTACGAATTCTATCAAGAATCCCTGGAAAGGGCCATTCAGGCTGTTCACGAGCGTAGTTTTTACGCCCATTATCCTGAACCTCCCTCCCCCAAAGTATATGGCGAGAGCGCCAACGACGACGGCCAAAAAGCATTCGAAGCACAACTTGGCAAGCGCTTTCCCCTCCATCAGGAGCACAAAGAGTCGCTCGTTTCAGGAGAAATATCTCCTTACACCTTGAAGCCGCTCAACATTGCCTACCCCGTGTCCATCGACACAAAATCCTACGTCTTGCGTTCTCAAAAAGCATTCGCCTCATGGCGGCAGACCAGTGTTCAAGACCGCGCCGGGCTACTCATGGCTTCGCTGGACAAAGTAAAAGCGCGATTCTTTGAATTAGCCTATGCCACCATGCACAGCACCGGACAGGCCTTTGTCATGTCCTTTCAGGCATCCGGACCTCACGCCTGCGACCGCGCCATTGAGGCCATCGCGCTGGGGCTTCACGAAATGACCCGCTTCCCCCAAAACGAGATCGAATGGGTGAAACCCATGGGAAAAACAGACCTGCGCATGACCAAGCGCTACCGCCAAGTCCCTCTCGGGGTGGGTCTCTGCATTGGGTGCTCCACGTTTCCAGTTTGGAACACTGTGCCGGGCATCTACGCCAACCTCATCACTGGCAACACGGTCATCGTGAAGCCACACCCTCTGGCGATTTATCCCATCGCCATCTTCGTCCAAGCTTTGCAAGAGACCTTTGCCGACCAGGACATGGACCCACACATCGTGCAGTTGGCTTGCGACACCCCAAACGCGCCGATCACCAATGCGCTAGCCGAAAACGAAGCCGTTAAACTGATTGATTTTACTGGCTCCAACGCTTATGGCGCGTACCTCGAGAGCCTCCCCGGCAAGGCCTTGTTCACGGAAAAAGCAGGAGTAAACTCTGTGATCCTGGATAGCACGGACGACCTCAAAGCCGTAGCAAACAATCTGGCTTTCTCTGTGGCCATGTATTCCGGGCAAATGTGCTCTTGCCCTCAAAACATTTTTGTGCCGAAATCAGGCATTCGAGTCGCTGGCGAACAAGTGCCGTACGAAGAAGTCGTGGCTACGATCACCGAGGCCATACACGGAATCGTGCATCATCCCAAAATGGGCGCAGGGGTGACAGGTGCCGTCCAAAGCCAAGCTACTTGGCAACGGGCGCAGGACGCAAGATCCATTGGAAAGGTATTGCTCGACACCGAGGCCGTGCCCAGCCCCAGCTTTCCTGAGGCGCGCACTGCTTCCCCACTCGTGCTGGAGGTACATGCTGACCACCGAGACCAATATGCCGAAGAACGATTTGGACCCATTGTTCTGATCATTCCCGTCAAGGACACTTCCCATGCACTGGAAATCGCCAAAGAATTGGCTGCCACGCGCGGTGCCATTAGCTGCTCAGCTTACAGCACCGACCCCGAAGTCCAAGCCATGATCGAAGCTGGGATGGCAGAGAGCTTTACGCCTGTGTCATTTAATTTCACCGGCATGTTTTGGGTGAATCAAAACGCTGGGTTCAGCGATTTTCACGTTACTGGCGGCAATCCTGCTGGCAATGCTACCCTCACCGACCCGCTCTACCTCCTTCGCCGATTTGTCGTGGTGGGATCGAGGACCTTTCATGCCTGATCCCATTTCATCCGCGAACCGAGAGGAAGAAACACTAAAATCCATTTTGTGACGAAACATCAAGACAGGCAGGCAGCACCCGCCTGTCTTTTTTTGTCTGTTGGGGGAATCCGCGGGAATGAGTACCTTCACAGGGTGAACACACGCGCTCAATTTGCTGCTTCATGAAGATTCTGACGAATATTTTGCTCATCCTGGCCTGCTGGGCGCTATTTTCCTGCGAAGAGAAGAACGTCGTGTTGGATAATTCCGGCGAAGAATCTTTACAGGTATCGGTAAACAGCATCACCTTCACCCTCCCTGGGAAGACCTATCATCGCATGACCCTTGAGCCTGGCCTTCACAGCTTGGTGATTCGCGATGAGGAGGGCAAGACCCTCGAAGAAAGCAAGTTTCAGTTGAAAGAAGCTGGGCTGATCAATGCCGCCAAGGGAGAATATTTGATTTGGACAGAATGGTTTGGTGACCAATCTAAGAAGGAGACGACCCTTAAGCAGGAATGGGTGAAGTTTGGAGACTTAGAGATTTTTGGCGAATTCGACCAAATCGCTGCTGAAGAAGTGTTTGTAGAGCAACGATGGGACTTCAGCATCGACGAAGAGCTGCCAGAGAGTGTGCGAGGGTGGGAACTGGGCGAAAAACGATGGGTGGTCAAGAAAAAACTCTTTCGCCTGGAAGATGCGCTGAAGTATTACCAAGCTGTGAGTGAAAACTAAGATCTCGTATTCAACCCCGATATGCGCGTAGCTGGCAGGTCATTTCCGCTGAACGATGGGCGCTGCGTGATCCATCACGATCGGCTCGAATTAGAATATGGCGGCTTGCACGGCATGTGGCTTCGCTGGGCCAATGCGCGACGTCTCACCTCTGTGGGCTTTTGGTACTTTATTGGCGCCCTTGGATTTCTCCTCGCGGCGCTCTTGTCCGTGATCATCAACAACTGGTTTTTGGCTTTTTTTTTCCTGCTCTTCACTGGCATGAGCACGGTGGCAAGCTGGGTCAACCGCCAAGCCTCTCTCCGGATCTTGATCGAAAAAAAAGACATTCGGTCAGTCGAATTTCACGAAGCGGTCGAAGGTGTATCGCGAGCCTACTTTCGCGTATTTTTCGCGCCAAGTCGCCACCTGCGCATGCGCAAACTCCTGCTTCCCAGCAAGCTCAAGCAAGGCACTCAAGTCGCCAATGCGGCATATTGGATCATGAAAGAAGAAGGATTGATGCCCTGACGCGACAGCGCGATCAGGACCACCCTCTCCACATTCAATAGATCGAACACATTTTCATGTTACTCACCCACAGTGCTGCCATGCGCGAAGCCGATCGCCGCATGATGCAGGATCA
>DAITMB010000103.1:0-18152 GCA_036835375.1 Bacteroidota bacterium | reverse complement strand
AATCGAAGCGCCTGAGTGGGCAAAAAAAAGCAACACGAAAGGAAGAGCGATGTAGGACACGTCCTTACAAACAAAGATAAGGATGGATCTGACAACAAATTTCGAATGGTGATGAAGTTTCCTTCTCCCGAGAGAAAGAGACGTAGGAAAGCCCGAAGGGTTGAGATTAAATTCGAAAGATCGAAAACCAGGTCGATGTTTTTAATTGTGGAAGGCTTCATCCAAAGTGGATTATTAGTTCCATCCCAACCCCGCGGGTTTTCCCCAACCCGCGAGGTTTTTTTATCACCAATCCGCACCACCATCAGTTTGCCGATCCTAATGCTGGGGGTCTTGCCGGTGGTAGAAACCTGCTTGATCGTCAGTTCCAAGCCCCGGATATTGACCCAAAATGGGCCTCAGATACCACTGTCCCCTTTTTTATTACAAGTCCTCGAAGGGAATGTACTAAATATTGGAACTTTTACTTGCGCCAACTGTTCATGCGTGATGGATTTCGTCCCTTTTCTTTGCCTTGGCCAGCTTTCCATTTCCCCCGAAAAATCGATTAAAAGCCACGCTGAATATTCCTCAAGGGCCACACATACAAAAAGCAGCGAGGGCCGATCGACGCCTCGCTGCTTCAGTTCTTGCCGACAGGGTTTAGAGGAGCAAATAATCTTCTAGCGAACCGATTTTTGAAGTCGTTATTTCATCCACTCATCCTCGGGGCTGGGGTAGGGGTTCTCACCCTGTGCGTAGGGAACCTCTTCAGAAATTTCTTCTGTTTCCTCCTGCGTCCATCCCATTTTTTTCGAGGCCCATTGCTCAAATCGGGTGGTCTGGTAATACATCACTGGCACAAACACCAGCGTGACGATGGTCGCAAAGCTGAGTCCGAAGATGATCGACCAGGAGAATGGTTGCCAGAATGCGGAACTATCTCCCCCAAAGAAGATTTGAGGATCTAAATCAGACAGTAAGGTGCCAAAATTAATGTTGAGCGAAAAAGCCAGCGGCACCAATCCAAGTACAGTTGAAGATGCGGTGAGAAACACCGGGGTAAACCTCGTGACGCCACCTTCGATGATGGCTTCTTCGAGAGAATTTCCCCGTTTGCGCAAGATATTAATGTAGTCCAGGAGGATGATGCCATTGTTGACCACAATCCCTGCAAGTACTACCAAGCCCACGCCTGAAAGTACCACCGAGAAATCCATGCCGAGGAGCATGTGCCCGACAAATACGCCCACACAGCTCAGCAACACCTGACTAAGAATGATGACCACATTGCTAAGGGAGTTGAACTGTGTCACCAAGATCATGAAGATCAGCATGATCGCAGCGCCAAAAGCACCTGCCAGAAAAGCACCTTCCTCCGCCTGGTCCTTTGTCTGGCCTCCTACTTCGATGTCCACGCCTTTCAGCACCCGATGTTGCTTAATAAAGCCAGCCACTGCATAATCTACTTCCGCTGCGATGTCGTTGACGTTGAACTCTGTGAGGACGTTCGAGGTGATCTTGACGGATTTCTCGAGGTCCGTGCGATTGATCCCGCCATACGAAGAACTGTAGCTGATACTCGCTACTGCGCTGATGGGCACGGATTTGAATTTGCCGTCGGACTGGTCGCGGTAGGTGATTTGCATGTCCATGAGCGTGCTAAGCCGATCGCGGTACCGATCTTGGAGACGAAGCTGGATGGGGAATTCATCCTCATTCGTGCGAAATTTCGAGATTTCTTTTCCAAAAAGAGCCGTTCTCACCACAGAGCCGATTTGTCCAGAGCTGACACCCAACTCACTCGCTTTTTTGCGATCTACATCAATGAGGACTTCATTTTTTTTCTCATCTACGTCCCACTTGAATTGTTCAATTCCGGGAATATTGAGCGAATCCAAATACTGGAAAAGATCTTCGCTCACCGCCATGAGGTCTTCAAACTCTTCGGAAGTCAGAAGGATTTCGATGGGGGCGGATCCGGGGGGACCATTCGCGTCTTGATCAACCGTAATTTTGGCCCCGGGAATTCCCCTGAGGCCTGCACGAATCTGCTCGAGCACAGCCATGGTGGAGGCGCCATTACGCTCCTTGATCCCTACAAACTCGACCGTGAGCTTGCTTTTGTGCGAAGCTGCAGCGCCTTGATCAAAGGAATTCGCATCACCAGCGCCAATGGCCACATTCGTTATGATGGAGCGAACGAGCGGGTTGTTTTCTCCTAAGACTGCCTGAACCCGCTTCTCCAGAATGCGAGTCACTGAGTCGGTGACTTCTACCTTGGTACCGCTGGGAAGCTCCGAATAGACATATACGAAGTTGGGATCGCTGCTTGGAAATTGGATGAACTTGATTCCTACAATCTGGATCGAGAAGACTGTTCCTGCTAAAAACACGAAAGTGATCAACAACACGGCACCGGGATGTGCCAGTGACCAGGTAAGGGTCTGTCGATAAGTAGATTTAAACCAAGGAATAATTGCGTCTTGAAATCCGCGAATGGCATGGCGCAAGACGTAGGCATTGAGGAACACAAATCCAGCCATGAAAAAGAGGAAGTTTCCAAATGTGCCGCTCCCACCCAAGTGAAACAAGACACCTAAAACGACCATGCTCGTAAGGTAGATCCAGGTCGTTTTGTGGGAAATCTCTTTTTGCGTGCCATCTTTTTTCATGAAAGTCACGGCAAACACAGGGTTGAAGACATAGGCCACAAACAGGGAAGCAAACAGGGTGATGATGAGCACCACGGGCAAAAATCCCATGAATTCACCCACAGGGCCTGACCAGAACAAAAGTGGCAAGAAAGGGCAAACAGTCGTGAGCGTACCGGAGAATACAGGTATGATCACCTCGCCAGCCGCTTTTTTGGCTGCTTGCTTGATCGGCAAATTTTGCTCGTTGAAGATTCGGTAAGTGTTTTCGATCACCACGATGGCATTATCCACCACGATGCCCATCGCGAGGATGAAGGAGAAGAGCACCACGAGGTTGAGGCTGTAGCCGAGCGCTGGCAAGGTCGCAAAGGCGATGAAGGAAGACAGCGGCACAGCCAAGCCCACGAACAGGGCGTCCCGCACCCCCATGAAAAACATTAGCACCAAGGTCACCAGAATAAATCCAATGATAATGGTATTGGTCAATTCGTCGAGGGTGTTGCGGGTCAGGGTAGATTGGTCGGCAGAAATGGTGATATCCAGTTCGTCAGGAAATCGGTTGGCCTGCAATTCTTCGATGATGAGTTTAATCTCGTCCGCCGCATCTACAAGGTTTTCGCCAGCCTTCTTGATCACGTTCAAGGTCAGCACAGGTTGGCCGTTGAGCCTTGCGTAGCTTTCTCGCTCCTTGAATCCATCCACGACTTCGGCGATGTCTCCGAGACGTACCGCATTTCCCAAGCCAGATCGCACAAGTAACTCGCCGATCTCTTGGGAAGATTCAAATTCACCTATGAGCCGCACAGCAAGAGATTGGTCCACCAAGTCGAGTTCACCACCCGAGATGATTACGTTTTCATTTGCCACCGATTGCTCAATGTCGCTGAATGAGACACTTGTTGCCTGCATTTTATAGAGGTCCACATTGATTTGGACTTCCCGTTCCAGAGCACCCACGAGGTCCACCCGCAGGATGGATTTGCTCAGTCGCTGCTCCAATTCGTCCTGTAGGTCTTCGGCATAGCGCTTCAGTGTGACGTTGTCGAAAGGGCCAGACACATTGAGAAACATGATCGGAATCTCAGACAAATTGATGTCATTGACTTGTGGGTCACTGGGCAAATCATTGGGCAATTCGCTCGAAGCGCGCTTCACGGCATCTTCTACCTCACGCTTTGCCTTGTCGAGGTCCACATCGGTCTCGAACTCCACGAACACAGAAGAAAAATCCTGAACGGAGGTAGAATTGATGTCTTTGATCCCTTCAATCCCTTTGATTTCCTTCTCGATCTTTCGCGTCACGAGGTTCTCGATGTCTCCGGCTGAGGTACCAGGATAGGGTGTTGAGACGAAAATGACAGGCCATTGGATCTCAGGAAAGTTTTCCTTTGGCAAAGCATTAAAGGATACCAAGCCGGCAATCGTGATCACAATGGCCAGCAAGAAGATGGTCACCCGGTTGTCAATCGACCAGCTGGATACGATAAATTCCTCAAAGGAATCTTTATTTTGTGGCGGTTTATTGTCGTTCATGGAATAGTGGGTTAGTTCCCGGCGAGGGAATCAGTGAATTCTATCGCTTGTCCATCGCTCAAATCTTTGTATCCGGCGGTGATGAGCCTGTCACCATGTGAAAGGCCTTTCAAGACGGTCGTTTTGCCGTCGTAGGACAGTCCCGTGGTGAGATTGCGGCGCTCTGCCGTCCAAGTTTCCCCCTCTTGCTGAGCCACAAACACGAATGGCCCCACTTCCGAGCGCTGGATCAGGGCAAGCGGCAGCACCACAGCGTCTTTGACGGTCTCATCGTTGATTCGCAAAGTCCCAAACATGTTGGGCTTAAGGTTTTCGTGTCTGGGGAGACTGACTTCTACATGGAAGGTGCGATCGCTTGCATCGATGCTTTGTCCCACGACAGCGACTTTACCTTGAAAAGATTGGTTTAAAGCCGGAAATTCTATTTCTACGAGATCGCCTTTCCGGATGCGCGGGATGTGAACCTCAGACAGTTTGGCATTTAGGCTCAAGTCGCGATTGTTCACGATGCGGAAGGCTGGCATGCCCGGCGACACGACTTCACCCACTTTTGGCAATACCTGCTCCACCGTGCCAGCGATGGGAGAAGTGATGCTGGAGAGGCTTATTTGCTCTTTTTGCGTAGCAAGTCGCCGCTCAAGCGATTCGACCCTGTTTTTGGCTTCGATGAGCTGCACTTCTGTGCCAATCCCTTGGTCCCAGAGTCGTTGCTGGCGGTCACGCAGGTCTTCCGCGAGGGTAAGTTGAGTTTCGATCTCTGCCATGGAAGCGACCATCACGGCATCGTCGATCTGGGCCAGTCGCTGCCCGGCGTTGACTGTTTGTCCTTCTTTGACATAGATTGCCGTGACCCTGCCTGCACTTTGCGGACTCACCAAGACATTGTCCTTGGCCTCGATGGCGCCTTGGACATCGATAAAGTGCTGGAATACACTGGGCTTTACTTCCTCAATGCTCACCGCAGCAATGCGCACACGGTCACCAATACTTGGGTCGAGCCGCGCAATATCTGCTTCGAGCGTAGAGATTTCTTCGCTGAGCTTGCGCAAGTCGGCTTTCTTAGCGAGGAGCACTTTCTGCTTTTGAGCGAGCGATTTGGGCGATTGGTTGCATCCTATGACGATGACGCCAGCCAGCGCAAATAGGATCAGTTGGGAGAGGGAAATGATGGATCGGGTTGAATGCATGGCCACAGAGAATTAGCGAAATGAGTGATATTGTGAAAAGGAGCCACTGGCTTTGTCGAGTGAAAGGTTGGCTTGAAGGTATTGGTACCAGGCAGCGAGGTAGGCATTTTCTGCCCGAAGCAGCTCTGTGCTGGCTTCGTTGACTTCCAGGCTAGATCCCACGCCTTCTTGATATTTGATAGAGCTGACTTGGAATACACGCTCTGCCAATTCTACATTGGCTTTCGAAGCACGCAGGCTCCCTTGGGCATCAAGAAGGCTGGTCTTGGCTTGTTCGTATTCGAGTTGTGCTCCCTGCGTGAGCTGGATGCGCTGGACGCCCAGCTTGTCTAGTTCCAGGCGTTGCTGCTGAACCTGGCGTACCTTCATGAAGGAGTCGAAAATATTCCAATTCATTTGGACTCCTACCACTGAGATCGGGAACCAATCTTGCCCGGAACTGAAGATGTTGAACTCATTCCTTTGGGCATTGAATTGATAATTGCCAAACACCGATAGAGTAGGGAGATAGCCAGCTTGTGTGCGCTTGAGGTCTAATTGCTGGAGATCTTCTGTTTTTTGAAGAATCGCTAGGTCTGCGTCCAGGCTGGGATCAAAGGCAGGCACGGGTTCGATCTGTTGCTCCCAGGATTCCCGCGCCAGAAGATCGGGCTTATCGATAGACAGAGGAATTTCTAGCGGCATTCCCATCTGAAATTGAAGGAGTGCGATCGAAAGTCGGGCCAGGCGTTGGATTTTCTCTCTTTCCAGGGTGAGATTGTTGAGCGAAATCTGGAGCCGATCTACATCAATGGATTCCACAAATCCAGCCTCATTCAGGGCCTTGGTATCGGCGAGCAAGCTTGCCACACGGTCTTGATTGACAATCAGCAGTCCCTCTTGCTCTTGAGTCACAACAGCTTGAAAGTAGGCCTGCGCCACAGTAAAAGCGGTCTCTTCACGAGTGCGGTTTCCTTGTCTTTGCGTCAAAGAAGCATATTCCTTGGCACCTTTGAGTCCATAGAGGTAGCCTGCATCAAAGATAGACCAGCTCGCGTTAGCTCCCACTGTGGATTGCCATGGGAACCCAAATTGCGCATTGATTTCGTCCCCCGGAATGGGCATGTTGGTTTCGGGATCCAGTCGCGTGAGCGGGTAGGGCTTTCCATCGATGAAGACAATGTCTTGCTGAGGCGCAAAAAAACCGGGAAGAATCTGCGTAGGCAGCTCCACGAAATATTGCAAATCAGCCGTAAGGTTCACCCTGGGCAAGCCTGTCGCGGCGACTTCTTTGATTCTTGCCCGGGCGATGTACTGATCAAACCCCGCGTTGACCACTTCAGCGCTGTGCTCCAGCGCATAAGCAATGCAGTCATCCAAGCTCATGGGCTGCTGCGCATGAGCCGATGGGACGCCGAATACAGTGACTGTCAGGAGAAAAACTGAGACGAGAAGAGAATGTCTAGGTGTGGGTGTCGTCATGACGTGGAGAGATTTTGGTCAAAGAAAAAGGATCGCTGTTGTTGTAGGTACTGGTCGATTTCAGCCATGCCTTTAGGGGAAGCGATTCCGCGGAGGTACAGCTCAAATATTTCAAATTGAACACGGGAAGTATCCATTAGATCAAGGAGAAAATAGTCATCCGACAGGCTTCGTTCGACTTGCATGATGCGCAGTCTGGCGACCAGTTCCACATGAATGTTGGCCCTGAAAGCACCTTCAGCAATGCCTCTTTGGAGATTAGACCGCACTTTTCCCAGCATAAATCCCTTGATAAACCCCTCAAATTCCTTCCAAACCTCGGGGTAGTACTTTTGAACTTCGTGAATGAGGTAAGGAGAAACCCTTCGGAAGCTGGTGACGGACCAGGAGGCAATTCGGAAAAGTTCGTCGATGGCGCTCGTCGATTGTCGAATTATGTCTTCTGAGATCAGTTGTTCTTGCAGGAGATAATCTTTGGCTACAGCCATAATAAGCTCCGCCTTGTTACCAAATCGTTGGTAAATTGTTTTTTTTGAAACACCTAAGCCTTGCGCGATTTGGTCCATGGTGACATTTCTGACACCTTGGCTCATAAACAAATCACGGGCGAAGGGGATGATACGATCTTGGCCTTCCATGTATGGGATACTCACTCCTGCGGGACAAAACTAAGGAAACTCTCAGCGGTCTGAAAGTTTCCATGGGCATCGAACGCGAGGAAAGTCCAAAGGTTTTATGCGAAGGTTGTCAAAAAACAGTGATAATATTGAAATATATTCTAACACCGTTATTATCTTGTGCAAGAGTCACAAGAAATCCATCCCAAGATCACACTGTTCTTTAGGGCGAGATGAGTATTTCAGCGCGCTCGGGGGTGGGGTAGAAGATATTGCGGCATAGGAAAGGGATCGTATGGGGCTGATTCTACCAAGGTTTCCGTCGCTACGCGCTAGAGGGAGTGTTAGAGATTGTTTGTTTTAGCCAAAAGAGCGATCCGCACCTTGGTAGCCAACCTTATACCTATGGAATTTACTGGCGCATAGCGACTGTCACTTTCTAAATTAGTCGCTCAATGGAGCAGAATTTTTATTGTTGATAGAATTAGTAACACTGTTTTTGTTAGCGAGCAACAATAACTAATTGGATTAACTGCAAAGAATGCCAATGCTTGGCTGTCTGTGAAAAGTCAAATGATGATCTTACACAGCAATAGATCCATGCTGCGGATAGGCATTGGAAAAAATACATGAGGAAAGATATTGAGCACCAGTTTAATTGTTGATATAAAATCTAACACTGTAAATATTTTTTATAATAGCCCACTACCAGGAACAAGGTTAAGGTGAACGAATAGGAGCCTGACATTCCCCACCATGCTGCACTTACAGATCACGTTCAATGACTAGGGCTTGCACCCTGGTGCAATCAGTAGCAATCGTGGTATTTTAGCCTTGCACCATCCGTTTCTATCCGCTTTATGTGATCACTAGATGTTTTTCAACAAAGGTTGTATGTGACGGGAGACCTACTCTTAGATGTGCAAATCAGCGATCTAGTTACGAGTTTGAGGTTAGCGTTCTTACTGGCTTGATCCAATGAAAAGGGTAGGGGAGTTCTGCGGTTCTCTCGTGAACACTACAGTTGATATGGCAGGGTGGGTAATGGCTACCTTTATGAGAAGCTAGGGCAATCTAGCATACGCATGAAGCAATGCGTCGGGAAAGGGAATCGACAACCTCAATCGCCTGTTTAAGAATAATGTTAAAATATCTAACGGTGTTATGTTCAATTTTCAGAAAATAAACTTCGATATTAAAATCCAAAAAATCGCTATAATGTGGCAAATCGAATTTTACACTACGTATCCATCCATTTGAGGAGAACGGTAAGATTCGCCTGAACAAATCATGCGTGCACTCTTGTTGCTAGATTTTCAACCTTTAATGATACACGGTTGAGGCCATGATCATGAGGCATAATAGGGTAGGGGCAATTCAGGCTTGTGCGCCTATGAGGATTGGAGCATTCAAGGATGCTTTATTTTCAATGAAGGGATCGACGCGGAGAAAATGTCTGATAAGGCCTTGATTAGCCCAACACGCTACATAAAGAAAACCTGAGAAAAAGTGATGCACAAAGCAAACCGTAACGCCAATTAATCCAGTAAATTCTCACGCTTCCTTGGTCATCTCTGTTGCATTCAGTGCCTCAGTGATTCAGCTCAAGTTCAATCCAGACTTCATCTGGATGATTACCGTGAGGGTGTTTGCTTTATCCTTCCACAATAAATCTCCCTCTTTACTCGGCTGATTATCCTTCTTTATCTCCAAGGATCTGCTGACATTCTTTCCCGCTCCATAGAACTAATTTATCTTTTCCGGAGAACTAAATACGGCTTATAACATTGCGGAGAGATAGATTAAATACATGATAATCAATACTGTAGTTCACTTATTCTTGTAAGTGGCACTACCGATGCGGCAACTTCTTCGAAAGCACATTCAGGCATTTCGCTTGTGAATATTTCAATAAAGCCAATGATGTAAGCCTTCGGGAAATCATTAGATAATATATTTCTTGATTTCGGATTTACTTGCTAGTGTTTATTTCAGTGAGCTAAATACCATTTCAGGCGATTCCTTTTGGATAAGGCCTCGTAACATCCGACAATCATGAGCTACCACACTTACACAATTTCCTTAATTTCAAGGCAGCTCCTTCTCTGCATCTGGGTGCTTGCCCCTATTTACTCACAAGCCCAGTGGGGGGACAGAGGCATAGCTCCCATGCCCCAATCGGTGGTTTTGGATGAGAACTTCACCGATGAGGGGTCGTCTGCCGTTTGGCAGACCTGGAGCCAAGGGCAACCACATATCTACGAGGAAAATGGTCGTTACACGCTTTCCGCTGATAAAGAAAACGATTTAGAGCATTGGTTGCCCCTTTCGCTCACACCTCAAGATGACTACGAGCTCGACCTGAGCCTTGCGCTGCGCCACTCAGGACAAAGCTTACATAATGCCTATGGTTTTATCTTTGGCACAACCCCCGAGGGAGGACGATTAGCATTTATGCTCGGAAATGACGGGCAATACGCAATACAAGAATTAGATTCCCGAGGCGACGCCTTTGTGTGGCAGTATGATCATGTGAGAGGCTTGGTCCCCTACCGTTTCCATCAATTCATCGTGCGGAAAATTGGATCGCAGGTAACGTTTTCCGTGGACGGTGAACACATCTACGAGTGGCAACAACAAGCCATCTCTGGGTCGAAAGTCGGATTAGTTCTGGGAAAAGGTGCTTCTGTTATGGTTGACCATATCCGTGTGATTCGCTTGTCCAAAGCGCAACTGCCTACTTCGACCATAGTTGACATTTATCTCGAATCACCCTCTGTCGCCTGGTATGAAGGTCATGCTTACCACACCAGTCCCGACTCTCTACTTGAGCTTCAAGGCCACCTCTCCACGGTTGACACTTGGCTGGCCTTGTGGATCGATGAGATTCCAGTTACGGTAGCGGACGATGGTTCTTTCTCCGCAAAAATCGGGCTGAAAGAAGGGGACAATACAGTCTCCATGAAGGTACTGCTGAAGGATGGCTCTCAGATCAATCGCTACCTGACCGTCCAGCACCTTCGGCCTTCGATAGATTCTGTCGTCTCCCATGGCCATCACGAAAAGATACTCGCTGGAGACGGCCGCAATTTCTTGGTCCTCATTGGGGTGAACCAATACAATCACTGGAATAACCTGCACAATGCAGTAAAGGACTGCGAAGATGTTGCGAGGACGCTTATGGAGTTCTACCAATTTGAACCGAACTATGTCCGCAGGCTTTATGATCAGCAGGCTACTCGTGTCGGAATCATCGAAACGATGGAATGGCTTCAAGACGAGATGCGTCCGCAAGACAATTTGCTCATCTACTACGCTGGTCATGGGTACTTCGATGAATTTGCGAAATTGGGATATTGGGTACCAGCCGACGGGAAAATGGATAGGATTCCAGACTATATTCCCAACTCTACCATCCATGATTACCTTGGAAGCATTGATACCAAGCACACTTTGCTCATTGCAGATGCTTGTTACGCTGGATCTCTGCTTGGTGGCAGCCGTGGTTATCTGTCAGCACAGCTCAAAAGCCGCTGGGTATTTGCTTCTGGCGAAATCGAGCGGGTATATGATGGAGCTCCCGGATCAAACAGCCCTTTTGCTGACGAGATGATTCAGTATCTTCGGGAAAACAAAAACCGTCCTTTCTTAGCCAACGAGCTCATCGATCGGGTATCAGTTGAAGTGTCTAATCGGGTACAACAGCACCCGGTTGGAAGCCCGCTGCTGCATGTGGGTGATGCTGGAGGCGCCTTTCCATTTGTGCCGAAAGGATTTTGATCAACAGCGATAAGACAGGAATTGCCCTATAAATAATGCCCGAATCCAGTGACTGGATCCGGGCATTTTAGCAAAATCTATGCTCACCAAAATGGTGATGCCGATTCATCCACTACTTCTGCACGACGAGCTTCTGTACACCAAAGGTGTTGCTGAGCTCCGTGACAATCGTGTATGTACCAGCAGCCACTTTGCTCAAGTCCAGCATGATGGTGTTGTTTCCAGAGGAAACCATGCTCCGCTCTGCAAACACCACACGACCTTGAAGATCCATGACGCGAATGCTAGCCAATTCTGGCTGATCAGCAGTGATCTCAATTGTCGCACTGGATTGTGTAGGATTAGGATACACCCGGAAGAGAGACTGGTCGAGCAGGCGGTCTTCGATGGAAGTTGTAGTTTCTAATGCGAATGTCGTTCCATCGGCCAAGGTAGCCCAGAGACCAAATGGGGGAGTACCACCTCCAAACAGACCGCTGGCGAACACAGTGATGGCGCTGCCTTCTAGACCTGTGAGATCTACTCTATAGCTAGCCACAATGTTGGTGCTGTCCTTTTCGGGAGCAAGCAGCAGGCGAATCAGCTCCGCAGGAGGATTCACATAGCCTTGGAAATCGCTGTAGTTGATGTCATTGGCTATGACTCCGGCAATCGAACCACCCGTCTCAAGGATCACGTCCACACCTGGCGCATCAGTAGAACCATGGTGCACGAGCACGTCGATCTCTGTATCATTTTCTGCAACTTCTCTGGCTCCTGCATAAGGAAGCAGTGTGAAAGGCGTGGTCGCGTTTCCGACAATGCCGCTAGCCACCAAGAGGTAGGTCTCACCATTTTCCAGGGTGAAGTTAAAGCTGGCAATGGTGTCAGTCACGGAAGCAGAATTATCTAAAGCCACACCGATGGCAATCGGGCTACCAGCAGGTGCAAAGATGTAAGGCGTAGCAGTGCGATATTCGAAATCATCTAGCAACAAGTCAGCGCCAAGATAGACGTCCACGGTGGGATCAGCAGCATTGTGAATGACTTGCAAACGCGCGACTTGTGTGCTGGGGAATTCCACCACAGTACCATCAGCCAACGCAGCAAACAACCCAAAACCGGGCTCTCCAGCCGCTGGTGCCAAGAATCCTGATGCGAATACCACGGCGCTAGCGCCATCCAAACCAGTCAAATTTGCATCGAAGGTCGCAACAATGGTGTTGTTGTCATTGGCAGGTGTCACATCCAGATAGTACTGAGCACCTGGTACGGCGATGTAATCGGTGATATCTCCATAAGAGGCATCGTCCACAAGCGTAGCCACCGTACGAGCGATCACGTCCACAGCAGGTGCATCGGTCGAGCCGTGTACTGCGATGAATTCCACACTGTTGGGATCACTAGATGCTTCGCGAGCCATGGCCTTGATGTTCAAGGTAAATGGCGTCGTAGCATTTCCAACAACACCGGAAGCCAAAGCAACATAGGTTTCTCCGTTCACCAAATTCAGCTTAAAGCCGACCAGTGTATCAGCTACAGAAGCAGAATTGTCAAGGGCTACCCCAATGGTGATTTCTTCGCCAGCAGGTGCAAAGATGTAAGGCGTAGCGGTGCGGTATTCAAAGTCATCCAGCAGCAATGTTGACCCGAGATACACATCCACGGTGGGATCAGCAGAGTTATGAATCACTTGTAAACGCGCAACTTGTGTACTGGGGAATTCTACCACGGTACCATCAGCCAATGCAGCAAACAACCCAAAACCGGGCTCTCCAGCCGCTGGTGCCAAGAATCCTGATGCGAATACCACGGCGCTAGCGCCATCCAAACCAGTCAAATTTGCATCGAAGGTCGCAACAATGGTGTTGTTGTCATTGGCAGGTGTCACATCCAGATAGTACTGAGCACCTGGTACGGCGATGTAATCGGTGATATCTCCATAAGAGGCATCGTCCACAAGCGTAGCCACCGTACGAGCGATCACGTCCACAGCAGGTGCATCGGTCGAGCCGTGTACTGCGATGAATTCCACACTGTTGGGATCACTAGATGCTTCGCGAGCCATGGCCTTGATGTTCAAGGTAAATGGCGTCGTAGCATTTCCAACAACACCGGAAGCCAAAGCAACATAGGTTTCTCCGTTCACCAAATTCAGCTTAAAGCCGACCAGTGTATCAGCTACAGAAGCAGAATTGTCAAGGGCTACCCCAATGGTGATTTCTTCGCCAGCAGGTGCAAAGATGTAAGGCGTAGCGGTGCGGTATTCAAAGTCATCCAGCAGCAATGTTGACCCGAGATACACATCCACGGTGGGATCAGCAGAGTTATGAATCACTTGTAAACGCGCAACTTGTGCACTGGGGAATTCCACCACGGTACCATCAGCCAACGCAGCGAACAAACCAAATGCGGGCTGTCCAGTCGCTGGAGCTAAAAATCCAGAGGCAAAAACCACAGCAGATCCGCCACCTAGTCCAGACAAATTGGCGTCGAAGGTCGCGACAATTGTGTTGCTGTCATTGGCAGGTGTCACATCCAAATAGTATTGAGCCGCTGGCACAGAAACATAGTCGGTGATGTCCCCATAAGAAGCATTGTCCACAAGGGTGGCTACACCTCGAGCACTCACATCCACGGCGGGAGCATCGGTCGAGCCATGAACAGCAAAGAAATCCACATCAGTTGGGTTCAGTGCCGCCTCACGCGCCATTGTCTTGATGTTCAATGTGAAAGGCGTTGTAGCGTTTCCAACAAGGCCGGAGGCCAACGCAACATAGGTCTCCCCATTCACCAGGGTCAGCTTGAAGCCGACCAGTGTGTCAGCCACGGAAGTGGAATTGGACAAGGCCACCCCGATGGTGATTTCTTCGCCAGCAGGTGCAAAGATGTAAGGTGTCGCAGTGCGATATTCGAAGTCATCGAGCAACAAAGTCGAGCCCAGATACACATCCACGGTGGGATCAGCAGAATTGTGAATGACCTGCAAGCGAGCAACCTCTGTCGCTGTAAATTCTACCACGGTACCATTCGCAAGCGCAGCGAAAATGCCAAATTCTGGCTGACCTGCGGCAGGTGCGAGAAATCCAGAGGCAAACACCACAGCTGTTCCGCCTGCAAGCCCACTCAGATTAGCGTCAAAAGTACCGACAATCGTGCTGTTTCCAGCTGGTGTCACGTCGAGATAATACTGAGCAGGAGGCACAGAGATGTACCCTGTCACATCATTGTAAGCAGCGTTGCTGACAATGGTGGCTACGGTGCGAGCGATCACATCCACTGCTGGCGCATCAGGTGCTCCGTGCACCACCCGAAATTCTACATTGCTGGCGTTTGCAGCGGTCTCCAAAAAGCCGTTTTGGAGGTTCAGGGTAAATGGTGTCGTAGTACTGCCTACTACACCGTTGGCAATCGCTACATAGGTTTCTCCAGCAACCAGTGTGATGGGGAAGTTCACCAAAGTGTCATTGACAGAACTGCTCGTGCTGAGCGCAACTCCTACATTGAGGAGTACCCCGGCAGGCACAGTCAGATACTCAGTGGCGGTGCGAAAAGCGACGTCATCGAGCGTAAGCGCGCCATTGAGGTACACGTCAACGGTAGGGCTGGGTGAATTGTGAATCACCTGCAGTCGCGCCGTTTGAGCCGAAAGGGTGGAAGCACCCATGACCAAGAGCATAAAAATCCCCTTGGCTAATGTTAGCATTAACTTTCTCATGTGAAGAATAAAATTGGGTAAGGAAAAATAAACTTTTGTAAAGGCGTTGGCTTTGGCGAAAAGAACGTGATTGAAAAAAAATCTTTATTTAAATATCACACCCCTAGAAACAAGCTAAGAGGGATAATGTTGGTCGAAAATGGCCGGAACCGGTGAGAGGATTCCGGCCTCCACGAGAATATGAAGGCATTCTCATGTGCTTACTGAAGAACACACACCAAGAAAAGAACGAACCTAAAACCACAAACATGAAGTATCGTTATCGAATCACTCCGATAGTACGACACGTTTTGTTGTCGCGATACCATCTGTATCGATTACCTGAAGCAGATACTGTCCTCTGGGTAACTGACTGACAGAAAGCGTCCAAATAGGATGAAATGGATCTACTGACTGATCAATCCACAATTTCCCCAAGAGATCATACATCCGAAGATGTGCGAGGCGTTGAGCTGACCTGTTCACTTCTTGCTCAATCAACAACTCGTTTTTTGCCGGTATCGGATACACCTTCCAACTTTCAGTCGTGAGCGATGCCCCACCATTCACACCCAACGCAATCCCAACTTGTGTTCCTTGAGGGGATACCTGTAGAGGATTACCTTCTCGGTTAGTCAAAGAGATATTGGTAACGTTAAATTCTACCATCTCAATTCCTTCAGTCTTGCCGGCAATGTCATCAACCGTCACAATGATGGTGGCAATTTGCCCATAACCAATTCTGGATACCTGATCAGTCCGCGATATTCCTACATCGACTTGTGAATGCTGATAAAAATCCTGACCCAAGCCGATCAAGTCTTGTCCAATGTCGCCGAGCCAACTTTGGGCAAAAGACACTTTCAAAGATCCCGAATCGAACAACTGTGCATCATATTGGACCGAAAACGCAATGCCGTAAGCGTCAATAGCTGGAAGGGCAGCGGTACCCAACATCACTGGCGCAATGATCGTGTCGCCAGGGTTGAAGTTAGTATTAGGAAACGCCACGAACACAGGCACACCTGCACCACCCGTACTGGTCCCGGGATTCGTTTGAGGCGAAAAGTAATTGTGTGTAATGGCAAAAACATCGTCACTGGACACGATTCCATCTCCATTGCCATCCGAGTGTACCACATCTATTTGTGTACCGGGCAAAAACTGATTCCAGGGATCAGCAGGTTGCGCAATCCACTGAAGATGTGCATTTGGTCTCACGGGACCCACGGCACCAAACACTTTTCCCAGCGCCAAAATGTCCTCATTGTTGGCCAGTCCATCTCCGTTGGCATCGCCGGGGTGCACACACACCTCATGATGATGTATCCAAACGCTGTCTTTTGCACTGGCACCCGCAGCATCGCTCACTGTCGCCGACACCCATTGGCCGCCCAATGTTGGAAGATACAAAAGCGAGTCGGCACTACTTCCATCGCTCCAAATCAATATATAAGGAGCAACGCCACCAGACACAGTCGTTTCGAGCAATATGATTTGATTCCCACAAGAGCGCAAGGAATCTACTCCCAACGAAATCTCAAGACCCTGACCTTGAAGGCTGGCAAGCCCCAACATCCAGCAAATCAATAGGATGTACACTTTTTTCATGACAGGGGAGTTGGAGTGTTTTGTTCTCAGTAGGATTAATCGACAAAGAGCATCATTTGTTTGGGAAATATCTCAACAAAATAACAAGATTCTAATTAGCGAGGCCAAGTGAGAGGCAATACAGTTCATTGAATATCAGTCTTTTAAAAATTTATTTTTGATTTGATTCTCAGATATATAAGATTTGTTCTATGCAACAAAGTCGCCTGATTCGCCTACTGTCCACACTCTCGGGTCCAGAACTGCGCCGTTTCCAGGATTTCCTGCGCTCGCCTTACCACAACCAGTTGGCTCGGGCGGCAGAGTTGGTGAACCACCTTGCCCACTTCGCACCTCACTACGAAGATGAGGATCTCGACTCGTGGGTGATTTTTCAACATCTATTTCCTCAAGAACCGCTCGACTCGCTTCAGCCGCTCCATGCACTGAGCTCACAAGTCAATCGGCTACTGGAAAAATTTCTGGCCGTGGATTCTTTTTTAACTTCGGAAGATGCAGTCCAGCTCCAATTGCTCAAGTCGCTCACTACTGCGAAGCGCTCGTGGTACTTTGGTGGCGCGTGGAAAAAGGCCACCGCAGCCGAACCCAATCTGGAGCGGAATGCTCAGTATTGGCTCAAGCAATTCCAAATGTGGGAGCTTGGCGTCCAGCAATCTCAATTGGCCAAGAAGCGCCAAGGGAGCGATTCGCAAGACGAAAGATTAGAGCAGGCGCTCGCAGCCCTGGACCGATTTTACCTTGCGCAGAAACTTCAACTGAGTTGTGAGTCACTCAACCGAAAAAAAATCGTGAACACGGATGTCGAACCAGAACTACTGGATCAGCTCACTGATTACCTGCTACATTCTCCGTCGGAACTCAAGCAAGAGCCTTTCATTCAGCTCTACCTCCAAGTGCTTCTTCTCCTCAGAGAGGGTGGCGATGATGAATATTTTGAGCTGCTTCGCCTTCTCCAGATCCACCAAGCTACTCTCAGCCGGCCTTCCGGGTTTTCCCTTTACACCTACGCACAAAATTACTGCATTCGGCAAATCAATCTGGGGAGACAAGAATTTTTGCAGGAACTCTTCGCTCTGTACCAGCAGTTGCTACACCGGGGCTTTCTCCTCGAAGAAGACAACAGCCTCGCTCATTGGCATTACAAGAACATCACCACGGTGGCTCTCCGACTTCAGCAATTTACCTGGGTGAAATCATTTTTGGAGGAGTACAAGGTGAAGTTGAGCGAAGAACTCCGCGAATCGGTGTACACCTACAACCTTGCTGCGGCATACTACGAAAGTGGCGAATATGGCCAGGCGATGAGGCTGCTTCAGCAGACCGATTTTACTGACGTGTACTATGACCTCAGCGCAAGGTCTATGCTGTTGAAGATTTTTTATGAAATGCGGGAGGATGACTCTCTGGGCTATACCACGAAGGCTTTTGAGGTGTTTTTGCGGCGAAACAAGGACATTTCTCAGGACCACTATCTGATCCATAAAAACCTGGTCCGCTTTGTAAAAAAGCTTCATCGACTCCGAAATCGCTACGAAGCACTACCGCCCGAAGAGCGCGACAAGCGGAGCCGACAACTGCTCGCCGATATGGAGTCCAGTGGCGGCACTGCCAACCTCGGTTGGCTCAAGACCAAACTTGCAGAAATCAGCGC
>DAITMB010000102.1:0-18432 GCA_036835375.1 Bacteroidota bacterium | reverse complement strand
ATGCCCGATGCCCACCTGCCGTAGGGCATCTGGACCTCGCCACTGCGAGCAGGGAGCGAAATCGACTCCAACTGCTGCCCCATGAGGTTGCAAAGGGAGAGCGTCGCACCTTGATGCGGAAGATCGTAGCTCACGCGCCAGCGGTCGGGGAGGTGGGCGACGCTGAAGGCCACATCGGGCAGGCTGGGTGTGATGGCAGTCGTAGCACAGGCCACAGGGCTGATCACATTCCCCTCGCAGTCGGTTTTCATGAGTCCCAGGCCCGAGAGATTGTTGTAGAGGATCATGTAGCCCTCGTCTTTGGCAGGAATGACCTCGACGAAGCGGATGAAATCAGTGTGTACAAATCCGTAGCTGCTATAATGGCGCCGCCAAAGCACTTCTCCCGTAGGACTAATACTTTGAATCTCATCCGACATATTTCCAATGATGTTTCCATCGGCAAGTAGGGTAATCCTTGTTGACTTTGCCTCGGGGCTAATCCACAACGGGGATCCCAATGAATCTACTTCTGCTAAGTAGCCTCCCATCGCCAATAGCAGGTCACCATCCGAAGAAATGGAAACCATATCCTCGACAGTTAGCCATTCTCGCGGATGGCTTCCCGGAAGTCTTTGATATCGTTTTGTCCATAGGGTATCACCTAGGAGATTAATTTTCATTAAAAATCCTTCCCTTCCAAGGTTGTAGCCAGCACCTATTAGGTAGCCACCGTGGCCTGGGAGCTCTATCGCATCACTGGTACCAAATTCTGACGTCAGTGTCTCTGAACCATTTCGATAGATTTTTTCAAACTCTACCTCCCCCAGGCTGTCGAGCTTGACGATCCAGAAGCGGGTCTGCGCATCTTTTCCCTACACCAAGCCCGAAGATCCGTTCGATAATTCTCTTCGCAATCTGGCAAGCCAGTTGCTGAAGGAAATGGGAGCGTAGTATTAAAAATGCAGGAATCACAGGTTCGTCGAAATGGTGCGGATCGTTGGCCTACATTGATACTGCCGAGCACGCCCTTACCCGAGTAGAGAAATCAACAAGCTAGCCCCGGCGCAAAACATGGTGAGGAGCGCCAACTGAAACTGACCTCGTGCGCTGAGCCGACTCCGGGTAAAGGCAATCATGCTGGCGGAGATGGCCATGAGGAGGGGAAAGAAGAAGAAAGGCCGGTAAATTGATACTTGAGGTGTTAGCACCGTCTCTTTTCCGATGGGTTCTCCTGAAGGCTGGTAAAATGAAGCTGCACGGAGCTCAATTTTTTTGCCCATCAACCAAGTTCGTTTGTGCCTCAGGAGCCATCCAGGGGAGATATGGGTAGCTTCCTGAGCTTCCACGATAAAGTGATCGGTGGCTGTGGTCATGAGGTATTTTCGGGAGCCGCCATGGAGGCGCTTTTGAAGGATGGGTGCGGGCCCATTCCACCGCGCTCCCATAAAGTCAATCAGTAAAAAAAGCACCAGCCCCAAGCCTACGCGAAAGCTCAGCCGTGCGAAAGCGATCCAGCGTGCCTCTTCAGCCATTTTTTCCGCTAATGCTTCTCGATTGCGGCGCGCCTGCGCCTCTGCTCGTTGGCGGGCGAGTGCCTGCGCCCGAGCAAATGCCTTAGCCAAGTGATCGATCGTATCAAAGTCGGTCTCCAAGCCCTTTCTGCGCCGGTCATAGTGCTGTCTTGCGGCGGCATTTTTGAGCACTTCGTAGGCCTCAGAAATGGCTATAAACTGGTCGTGGGCTTCTGGCGATTGGTTTTGATCCGGGTGATGGATCTTGGCCAACTGCCGATAAGCAAGCTTGATCTCTTCGGCGGAGGCCTGCTCCTCGATTCCCAATACCTGATAATAGTCTTTCTGCATAAAATAGCTAGCTCAAAATAGCAGGATCAATGTGGCATGAAAGTGAAGCTGGAGTCTCGAAAAGGAATATTTGTCAATGGGAAAAGGCTTGATATTCGAATCATCACACCGAAAACATCAAACTCAGCAGCGAGATAGAGACCAGCACATTGATTGTCCCCAGGTAAGCACCGCCCTGAGTTGCCTTTCCGATCACCAATACAGCCAGAGAAAAGAACATCACCACAAAAATGGCCCAGAAGTGCGACCCGTACGGGCTATCTAGTACGCGGAAAGTGGACACAATCTTGTTTTCTTCTACTGTCACGTGCGTGAGAAATCGGGCGAATGGACTCTTACTGAGGGTGACTTCCCTGCCCACGGGAAGCATGCGCGCCTCTTCTCCTTGGAGAAGAAAGCTGTGGCGGTTGGTCTTGATTTTCATGCCTTGGGCGGCGATGAAAATGCGTGGCGTGTGCACGCGGGCGCGGACTTGTTCTGGCTCGATTTTCTCCGAAAAAGCGAAGTCTGCCCACATTCCCCCACAAAACAGCAACAAAAGAATGGCAATGAGTTGCATCAGTTTTCCGTAGAGGCGAAGCCCAATCTGGTGATCTTCTTCTTCTGAAGCAAAAGTTCTATGGCGTGACCGTTGAGCTGGGCTGGCTGCCTCGTTTGGTGCAAATGGACGTCTTGTGGAGGAAGAGGCACCTCGATATTTCACCTGTTGGGTATATCTCCCCGATCGATAGCGACCTGCTCTTTTTTGCCGGGTCATCTCCTGGCGCTGATGAATGGCTTGCTTGAGGCGATCTTGCTCTACGCTCGGAAAATAGCCGAAATAGCGGTGTAGATAGCGCCTTTTTAATTCTGGATTGGTCAGGACGCGATAGGCTTCGCTGATATCCAAGAAGGTCTGGTGTGCCTGCAAGTCCGTGTTTCGATCGGGATGAAACTGGAAGGCAAGCTCCCGATAGGCAGATTTTACCCGATCTTCCTCATCTTGGGGAGAGACCCCTAAGATAGCAAAGTAGTCTTTGAAGGGCTGGTTGGCTGAAGGATTCATATCGAGCCGAGATCTTCATGTATGTTTTTCTACTCTTCCAAAAGGTACGCATTCTCTTGGAAAATTTTCCTTTCAATTCTAACACATCATAGCGATCTCTGTTCGGCCCCCATTCAGTTCGGCGCGAAGATTCAACGATCAAATCTCGCAATGTCTGAGCCATGACCTCTACCCAGTCTTTCAAATCCTTGAGGAATGCCTACAGATCTTGAGTAAACTGGGACGCATATGTTGGACGGATCCCAAAGAGGCATTTTTTTTGGCAACTTCCCTGTATCTTTGTCTGAGGTCCTTCAGGGAGAAATCATCGCAGTGCATATTTCGATCTTGCTCTCAGTTGATTTCTGAGTCAAAGGCTTGAAACCAGCTTCCCATTCGTTCGGCCGATGGCATAGAGTGATTTCAGGCACAGCGCACCAGAACTACTACATTTGTTGTAAGTCCCCAGAATTTATCGGCAGTATGAGCCAAGATCCCAACGATTTCGATCGATTTGCTGAGGAAGCCATCGTAGGCGCTTCTTCCAAGCCGGCAGGCCACGTGGAGCCTAGTACGGAATCCACCCAGGAGACCACTCCTTCGGGCCCTCCCACAGGCTATTACTCTTCTGATGCAGCTACCCCTCCCTCGCCAAATGATCCGTTCAAGTGGTCTCGGAGGATTTTTCTCGGAATGGTGGCGCTAGGAGTCCTCGTGTTTTTGGTGATCATGCTGGTGCTCTCCTTCGATTTGCCGCCCATGGCCCTGATCGAAAACCCCGAGTCAGACCTTTCTACGCAGTTGATTTCGGCAGATGGGCTCGTCCTACAGAAATTCTATTCTCAGGAAAACCGGGTCAATCTCAAGCTCAACGATGTATCTCCGCACGTGGTCAATGCGCTCATTGCGGCGGAAGACGCTCGCTATTACAGCCATGCCGGGATTGATCCCAAGTCCTTTTTCTCCATTGCATTTGCCTTTCTCACCGGCAACGAAATTCGTGGAGGATCCACCATCACCATGCAGCTCGTCCGGAATCTCTACCAAGATGTAGGTAATGACGGCACTGTCGTGCGAAAACTTAAAGAGTATTTGGTCTCTGCTATCCTGGAGCGAAGGTTCACCAAGCAAGAGATCATGGAAGCCTACCTGAATACGGTCAATATTTATGGAGATGCCTACGGGATCGAGACCTCTGCGAATCGCTTGTTTGACAAATCAGCCCGCGATCTCAATGTCGAAGAATCTGCCCTATTGGTCGGCATGCTCAAGGGACAAGGAGTGTATAATCCTTTCCGGAAGCCAGAAAATGCACTGGGTCGGCGAAATGTCGTGATTGGCCAAATGGTCAAGTATGGTTTTTTAGATCCTCAAAAAGACAATGTTGATAGCCTTATGGCCATTCCGCTGGACTTGGGCCTGGCTCGCCAAGAGCAAGAGCATATCAAGGGAATGGCACCGTATTTTCGGGAAGAAGTGAGAAAATGGCTCAATGCCTGGTGTGCAGAAAATGGGTACAATCTTTATGCTGATGGACTGCGGGTGTACACGACCATCGACTCACGAATGCAGGCACATGCCGAGACGGCCGTTCGCGACCACATGCGGGAGTTGCAGCGAGACTTTGATCGGGTAGAAACCCGTGGGGAACGAATTTTTAAACGAGACCCTTCGTTGCTGCTGGATCTCAAGCGGCAATCTGCCCGCTGGGTGCGTGGAAAAAGCTTTGGCAAGACCGAAGAAGAGTTGGAGGCGGAATTTCGCCAAGCCGTGCCGATGACGATCTTTAGCTGGAACGGTCCCAGGGACACGGTCATGACGCCCATGGATTCTTTGCGCTATTATGCTCGCTATCTGGAGACAGGGATGGTATCGCTGGATCCCAACAATGGGCATGTCAAAGCATGGGTCGGGGGGATCGATTTTGGATTCTTCAAATACGACCACGTGCAGCTCGGCAAGCGCCAGGTGGGATCCACCTTCAAGCCCTTTGTCTATGGCGCAGCCATTGAGCAAGGGTATAGCCCCTGCCAACTTTACCCGAACCAGCCGGTGACGATCACCCTCCCCACAGGCCAGACTTGGAAGCCCGTGAACTCAGGTGGCGAAGTCGGAGGCAACGTGACCCTCCGCTATGGGTTGGCCCATTCGCTCAACGTGGTCACAGCACGCCTCATCGATGCGATTTCGCCCAAGGCCGTCGCGGATTTCTCCAGGAAAGTCGGCATTGAATCTCCCCTCGACGAGGTTCATTCTCTCGCGCTGGGTACCACAGATCTCAGTGTGCTGGAGCTCACCAAGTCATATTCTACCTTTGCCAACTTAGGCACAAGGATCAATCCCGTAATGGTCACACGGATTGAAGACCGCAACGGAAAGATCCTTTTTGAAGCAGAAACGGTCGCCCAAAAAGTCTTGAATGAGCAGACAGCCTATACCATTGTCAAGCTGCTTCAAGGGGTAGTGGATCTGGGCACAGGACGGAGGCTTCGCTATAAGTTCAAATTCAATCAAGAGATTGGAGGAAAAACCGGGACTACCCAAAACCAGTCTGACGGCTGGTTCATGGGCATCACGCCAAACTTGGTCACGGGCGTGTGGGTCGGTGGGCAAGACCGCCGTATTCGTTTCCAAAGCATCACGTATGGCCAGGGGGCAAACATGGCGCTGCCGATCTGGGCCATGTACATGAAAGGCGTCTATGGAGACGCTAGAATTGCCCTTCCCCAAGATCCATTTCGCCGCCCTGACGGCTACGGCGTCGATTTTAATTGCGTGAACCGCAAAGACGATGGACCTTCGGGCCCTAAGCTCCCCAGCTCTGATGATTTTAATTCCTTCGAGTAAGTCCCTCCGAATCTATGGCTGTTGCTGTGATCGGATTGGCAGGGTGAGATAGTCGAGCGAAGTCGCCATACCGGTTTTTGTCAGAAAGGCGAAAATATTGCAACTTTGAGCTGCTAGTGCTGGTGATGGCGCTGGTCCAACTAAGCTCAGACAAAATGGAAAAAGTAGGAGATCGGTTGACCAAAGGGGGACTGCTTCTGGTTGGGTTCATCATTTTGGTGATCGTGCTTAGCTCCCTGCCCAGCGGTGATGCTTCGTCTTCTTCTGAGGTAACAAAAGAAACTACTGCTGAAGCGCCCGTTGCAGCACCTCAACAGCGCATTCCTTCCAGTATTCGAGCAGAACAAGTGGAGCGCGATCCTGCCCCCACGACGTACTCAGCTCGACCTGAAACACGCCAAGACCTTCCTGCAAAGCAAAAGCTTCGTCGCAGCAAACCAATGCCAGAGGAAAGCCCTGAGCAGATGAACGCCCGGGTTCGCAAATATTTGCAAGGGAAATAGGAATTTCTAGTTCTCTGACAATTTTGGCGCATACTAACCCTCATAAGGGTTTCCTTACCCTTATGAGGGTTAGAGCACGAGTTTTCCGCCATTTTTGTCAGAGAACCGAATTTCTTTATGCTAAGAAGTCCGTATCGATCTTGCTGCTAGGTTGTGCTACAAGATGTCGATCAAGTCCGTGAATTCCATCACCTTATCTGATCGCTTGATGAGGAGCATGGGAATGTCCGAATTGAGCCGAATAAGCTTTTCTGCGACACTCCCCAAGAGCAAGGCAGTCACAATGTTGCGGCCTCTGGCGCCCAATACAATCAAATCGCTCTCCCGTGCTCGGGCTTTTTCCAGGATGAGCTTGGCTGGCGAGGTTTTGTAGGGGTCATATGAAAACACTGGTTTGCATGAATAGTGGCTGCCAGGAATGCTTTCTAAAAATTGTTGGTAGCGTTTTTCAGCAAAACCGAGCATGATTTGAGCAAATTTTTCCTCGGTCTTCCCGGTCTTGTAGTAGCCGGATGGGACCTCATACACGTGCTGTACATACACATTGGTCTCCTGTGAGGCTTCTTGAGCCATGCTCATGGCCTGGAACAGGGCTTGGGCAGAGTGAGGCGAAAAGTCAGTGGACACCCAAATATTTTTCAACTGATGGCGAGGTGCTTCTGGGACAAAGAGGACGGAGCTCAGCGCTTTTCTGGCGATCTGAGTAGGAATCAGCCCGCCGCCATCGATTTCTTTCTTACGTCCCAGGATGAGCAGGTCGGCGTCCTTGATTTTGGCCCAGCGAAGAAACTCGGTTTGGGGAGAGCCTTCCACTACCTTAAAATCTAGTTGGAGTCCTTCGGAGGGAGATAAGGCTTCCGAAACCTGCGCCTGCATTTCTGCCTTGAGCACCTCATCACGAGGCTGCCGAAACTCTGGAAAGGCGTCTTTGAGCTCTTGAGGAATCTCCATGTCATCTGCGACATGGATGAAGTAGATCTTTTCAGGGTGAAAAATATTGGCCAGATAGGAAGTGTAACTGATCACCGTTTGGTCCATGGCGCTGAAGTCGAGTCCCACCATCCATCGCAGATAATGTTTCATCCAGTGTGTAGTTAGCTTGAAAAAGGGGGAAAATGATCTTAAAAAAGCAAGAGCTTCAAAAAACAGAATATTTTTTTACCGTCACGAAGGCCGCATGATGAGGAGTGGAAAATCCTTGTTGTAGCGCAAAACGCGCTCGGCAACGCTCCCCAGAAGTAGTGCAGACACATAGGAGTGTCCGCTGGCACCGATCACGAGGAGATCTGCATTGTGTTTTCGGCATTGCTCCATCAGGTGCTGAGCGGTGTTGTAAGCTGTGTTTTCTACCAGATGAAATTCATGAGAAATTCCAGTCAGATCAAATTTTGCCAGAAAGTCTGGCACGATCGACTCGACATTTTCCCGAATGATGGCCGCAAATTGATTTTCGGTACGACTGATGCGGTAAGCCATGTCAGTCGGCACATCATACACATTCACAAAGTGAACGCGGGGGAGGCTGGGCTGCTCTCTGAGGAAGGCCAAGCTTTGCCGAATGGTGGACACTGAGTATTCCGAAAAGTCCGTGGCAATCACGACATGATGCAGGGCAGCGGGTTTGTCCTCAGTGACAAAGAGCACAGAGCCTTTGGCCCCACGCAAAAAGCGATGGGAGGCGACGCCTGCCCCGGCTGCATGCTTTTTCAGGCCCATGATCGTGAGATCGATGTTGTGATCTTCGGAATATTGGAGCAGTTGGCGGGTAATATTTCCCTCCAACACTTGAAATTCCGTATCGAAGTGGTCCAGATTCAAAAACGGGCGAACGGTTTCTTGCATCTCGTCTTGGAATCGGTCGAGGCCAGGTTGTCTGTCCTGAATGCTTCGGGTGTACCGATTTCCAACCAGAATGGGAAGTTGAAATTCATAGCACACATGCACAAAGTGAAGCTTTGGTGTAGGCTGTCCTCCGGCGTAGAGCGGAAGATGCTCGAGCAATTGCTTATCCAGGCTGCTGAGATCCAGTCCGATAAGGATTTGTTGGAAGGCGCTCATATTGATATTTGGGAGGAAAGGTGAAACAAAAAGAATGAGTGGAAGGAAGAACGCTCAAGATGAATGGCTCAAAGATCGGGGTCGCCTTGGACCCGAAAAGGCACGACCAGATAAGCCAGTTCACCTTTTTGAAGCGGGTAGGCGCCGTCTTGGGAAGTGTTGCGCACAGAAGTTTCGAAGAGCCGGATTTCGTTGACGCCCCACTCAATGGCCAGAATACGGGTTTCGGCTCCGGGATAGGTGCCGCCAAGGACTACAACTTCTTGGTCGGAGCGCACGCAGAGCTCTTCATAGCCTGGCCAAAAGTAGCTGTACGACTCAAAAAACGACACCTCCTCTTCCAATGCTCGGACACCAAATGCCTCTTCGGGGGAGACGATGGTTCCTTGTGCATCATAGATTTCGTATTGGCCGCTGCGCAACAAGTCGTTCAGGTAGGCCTGGAGGCCGCAATGCCAGTCGCTCGGCTGGGCCAATGTCTGCTTCTGGCGGACCAAGCGCTCCATCTGAAAATTTTGGTACTCAGCTTCCCGCGCTTCATAGATCAAAATGGTGTCACCCTCATCTTCCACCCACTTGATCTCCATAGACTCTATCTGGGGAATATCAAACACACAACCAGCTGCACTTGCGCCTACGAGCTCCAGATGATTGAATACCAGCGAAAAGTGCAAATATTCGGCTTGTCCGGGTTGGCAGTATTCGCTCACCACAATCAGCGCACGATCGCCCAGCACCCTGTTTGCATCGATTTGAAGGCTGAGGTCTGCCTGACGCTCTCGGAGAATCTCGCCGTCTTCTACGCCCCTGGCATAGCCTTCATTGACCCAAGTCCCTTCAATGACAGTGAGGTAGCTGCGCAGACGGTCGGTACCCTCTCGGTCATCGGCCATATTGGACAGCGTGGGAGAATCAGTAATGACAGGGGAGGGAGTAAACACCTGTGCCACCCATCTCCACCCCAGTAGCACCAGTACGGGGAGAAGGATCAGGAAAAAAATGGTACGTTTCATGGGACTCCAGCTCATCTCCACAAAATTAGTGAAGAAGTAAGCCCATTCTCATGAGAAAATTCCAGAAACGCAATGACTTTTTTCAATGAAAGGCCTTGTGGCATTAGCTCCAACCATAAATCGGACGAGGCGCTAGGGCAAATCAAATAATGAACAGGGTAGCTTCCCCGATCATTTTGTCATCGACAAATATTTGGAGCCTGTTTTGTCCGAGGGTAAATTTTTGACCGGGTCCGAGCTGGAAAATCTGCGAAAGAGATTGCTTTTCGCCGCGATATTCAGAGTTGATTCGCAGGGAGAAAGCCTTGTCCACCCCTTGATATACCCATCTACCGCCGGTTCCGGTCGGCTCATAAACTTTTCCGCCTCGGTCTGCCACCACGAGGTAGAGATAGCGGGTGCCGATCGGCGTAGATCCGTATCCCACGAGGTCAAATTCAATGCGGATGTTGTCGATCTCTGAAGACTTAAATGGACCCGGCTGATATTGGTCTGAGCCAGTCTTTTTGATGAGAAATCGGATGTTTTCAGCAAAAAGTCCCTGCTTGAGGGACACGGGAACGGGCTCTCCGTCGCGGCAGCGTTGCACCTGGGAGTTGAGCTCAGCGTTTTGGGCGACGACTGTGCTGATCATGGATTCAGTGGAGTCAAGCACGATGTAGATCGAGTCCACGACCCGGGTGAGTCGGGAATTATCCACCACAAGAATGTCCACTTCCTTTTTGTAAGTGTCGAGCAGCTTGCCTTTTGCTTCGGTAATCTGGTTGCGAAGCTGCTGGATCACCGCTTTATCCACTTTCCCTTGTCGCTCCAACTCTTCGAGACGCTGGGTGAGGATGTTGATTTCATCGTATTTTTCCTCAAGAAGACGCTCCTTTTGGCCAAGCTCCAAGTCCTTTTGATCAAACACCAGCTCCATTTCGATGATGGAGCTTTCTAATTCCATGATTTCCGTGGTGAGATTGTCTGCGTTCAAGTCCCCGGTCATTCTTGGAGAAGAATTTCCGAAGAAATGGATCAGAAGGAACGCGATAACTGTCAACAACAGAAGACCGCCGATGATGAGCCTGTTCTTATTAAGCTTGCGAGATGCCATGTAGATGAGTTCTAACTCCGCTAAGTTAGTTATTTTCTGTTCAGGTGAATGACTACTTCCGCATATGCGCGACCGCTCCCCGATTGATTGTGCTTTCTGAGACGAACAATGAATGGAAATACACATTCCTTTCCTTCGTTGCGTCGGCTATTTTCGGCTATTTTCGAGTGTCAAATTGGCGGAGTCGCATAGCGGACTTTTTGTTCCGTGTAGGCTTAACAAATTTCGCACCATTCACGAATATTTGACTACTTGAGGAGATTTTCTTACCGGGAGGGACTTTTTCCCTACCAAATGGCCTCGGGTACTGGAAATTTTCGAAGGCAATGTTCACCTTTGGAGCGCCGTATGAAATCATTGTGCGCAGTGGGATAGCGATTTTGAATGTTGCGGAATTTATTGTTGTGAAATCTACCAGAGAGTGCTTGGCAGAGGAAATTGAAACAAATGTTATACTTTGTTTTCCTCGACTTTTCTTACACTTGTCCTCGACGCTTGGATGCGTTTCGGTCCTCTTGGCGAGAGATTTCACCTGAGGAGTCCTTTTTACCATTATCGTCTTACTTCCCATTTTTTTAACGACCCTGTACCCACCTATCATTTTTTCATGAAATTCTTCATTGACACTGCCAATCTCGACGAAATCCGCGAAGCCGCTGCCATGGGCGTTCTCGACGGCGTCACGACCAATCCTTCTTTGATGGCCAAAGAAGGCGTCACCAATGTCACCGAGCACTATCGCGTTATTTGCGAAATGGTCGATGGCGATGTATCAGCCGAAGTCATCTCTACCGACGTGGATGGCATCATCCGCGAAGGCTTGGAGCTGGTGAAAATTCACGACAACATCACCGTGAAGGTTCCCATGATCAAGGACGGGGTGAAAGCCATCCGCGCCTTAGCCTCCGAAGGGATCAAAATCAATTGTACGTTGATTTTTAGCCCCATTCAAGCCTTGGTCGCTGCCAAAGCAGGTGCCAAGTATGTCTCTCCATTCATCGGTCGGCTCGACGACATCGGCCACGACGGCATGGAGCTCATCGACGACATTCGGCTCATCTTCGATAACTATGGATTCTCGACGGAGATCCTGGCCGCGTCAGTACGTCACAACCAGCATTTGCTTGCCTGTGCCAGAGCCGGAGCTGACGTTGCAACGATGCCTTTCAAAGTCATCGAAGGCATGATTAAGCACCCACTCACCGACAGCGGTCTCGCTACATTTCTTGCCGATCACAAGAAAAACGCGCAGCGGGCCTAGTGCCACCCCCAATCCAAATCCTCCCCCCAGATAGCACGAGCGATCTGGGGGGAGGATATTTTTTTGCGTGCAAAATTTCGGTGATGAGCGCGGTTGCTCAATCTGTTCAAGCCCTATGCGGCGTAGTGCTGCTGTGCAGCGATCGACCAGAAGGTGACTGTGGAGCGAATGATGTGGATGAATTCGTCAAAATCCACAGGCTTGGTAATGAAGCAATTGGCATATTCCCGATAGCAATTGTCAATGTCATCCCTGGAGGAGGAGGTCGAAAATACGACCACGGGAATGGAGCGGAGCACTGGAGAGTGCTTCAATTTTTTCAAAATTTCGAGGCCATTGATGCGCGGCAAATTGTAATCCAGCAATATTAAATCCGGGTGAGAGGAAGCAGACTCTCTGGAAAGACGCTCAAAGGTCAACATGGCAGACTCGCCGTCTTTGACGACTTTCAGTTCAATGGGTTGAGCAATTTCTACTTCTTCGAGCACTGCTTCCATCAGGGCTACGTCAGCAACATTGTCTTCAATTAGCAGGAGTTTCATGCAGTAAGGAGATGGGCAGTGGAGGAACCAACAGTATTGTTCGTTGAAATTACGGGAGAAATTCTATATTGGCGAGGATAGCTGGGGTGAAATCTTACGGAAGAAAGAACGGCTGAAGGGAAGAAGGCGACAATCTTTTATCAGTGGGAAGAAACTACTTGAATTTGACTATTACTCGTAGGTTGAGCAAACGGGCTGACAGATAGTTATTTACGGCGAAGGTATTATTCTGCAAATCTTTCACCCAGACGTAGGAGACTGTATTTTCCCGCTGAAGCAAATTGAAGATTTCTAAGGTCGCCCAGAGGGATTCGAGTCCAATTTTTTGATAACTCGCTGGCAACATCGTGACAAGCTTGCTGAAACCAATGTCCACCCGGTGATAGGGTGGAAATCCCGCGAAGGTGCGCAAATCAAGGTTTGAAGGGGGGCCATATCTCATGCCGCTTCCATACACGTAGGTCATGTGGACCTTGTACGTCGGATTGATCGGCAATTCATCCTGAAAATACATCGAAAAGGTGAACCGCTGATCAGTCGGGCGAGGCACAAATCCCTGCTCGCTGCCCTGAATGTTTTCCATCGTCTTGAGCAGTCCCACGCTCACCCAGGAGTCCACCCCTTTGATAAATTCACCATTGATACGCGCATCGAGGCCATAAGCAAATCCATCTGCGACTTCATCTGGATAGTATCGCACGCGCACATTTTGCACTTCGAAGGGGATGAGCTGGGCCAAATCCTTGTAATACGCCTCCGTAAACAGTCGAAAGGGCCGTCCCCATGCGAAGAAGCGGTAATCCATCCCTGCAATGAAGTGGATGCTTCGCTGCGGTTTCACCTCCAGGTTCACCGTGCCATCGAATCGCCGAAATTCGCGGTAAAATGGTGGCTGGTAATACAGTCCCGACGCCAGGCGAATACGAAGCTTTGTCTCTCCGTCGTCCTCTTCTGAGACTTTCCATAGCAGTTGGACGCGTGGGCTGAAACTCCATGAATCAATCAAGTCATAATACAGACCCCGCACACCGCTGTGCAGCGACAGGGCGCCATTGAGAATCCATTCATGCTGGAGGTAGGCGCTGTACTGAAAGCTATTGAGGCTAATTTGCCCCCGAATGTATTCATCCCGGCCAAATTTGCCCAGCGAATCCACCAAGTAGCCCGCCGAATCCAGCAGGGAATATTCTTTGAGATCGTCTTCAATCGTTTGGTACTGAATTTTGGCACCAAAGTGCAAGCGATGCGTCGCATCATTGTCCGAGAGCCAGCGCCCCTTGACTTGCGCGCTGAGGACATTAGAGCGAAGAAAATTTCGAGCGTGGCGGAATTGCGTCCCAATGCCAAGGTCAAATTCCGCTTCGTTGAACTCATCGGAGCCAAAGCTTGTGTTGACCTGCCCCAGCAAATATCCGCCTTCCACATCAAACCGCTCTGATTCTTGCGTGTTGAAAGCCGTGAGCACGTAGTCGATTTTGAGGCGCGTAGAGGGCTGGTGCTCCAGCATGAGGGCACCCAGGGTGGTCGTATAGGCACTGACTTCACGCCCTTCAAAGGCTACCCGAAGACGGAAAGCTTGCTGAATCGTGCCAAACGTAGTCTCCTGGCCAGACGGCTCGAAGAGGTAGCGATTGCGGCTGGTGGTAACAAATGCAGTAAATTTGAGTGGGGTAGGGGAGGCGTAAATCGTATCAATGCTACCATTTCGGCGCTCTCGGTAGCGGGGTGCCTCCGGTCGCGTCACTGGCGTGTAGGTGAACATCCCCTGATAATCCAAGAAAAGCGGACGATAATCCCCGCGGGTTTCCAAACTATTGAGCAAGTATGCCATTGAAAAACGCCGCGCTCCCATCAGATAGGTGAATTTGCCAGGCTCATCGGGGTCGGCTTTGTTACGGGAAGTGCCTTCCACATGAAGATTGGTGGTGAGAAAGCCTACTTCACCTGTTGCTCGAAAACTTCGGGGTTGTCGATAGGTGATGTCCAGTACGGAGGACATCTTGTCGCCATACTGCGCCCCAAAGCCCCCAGTGCTGAATTTGAGCCCTTGCGCCATCGCAGCATTGCTGAATCCCAATCCTTCTTGCTGCCCCGACCGGGCAAGGAAGGGCCGATAGATCTCAATCCCATTGACATACACGAGATTTTCATCAAAATTCCCGCCCCGGACTTGATACTGCGAGCTGAACTCACTGTTGGTCGCTACGCCGGGCTGCAATTTCACGAGTTGCTCCACACTCGCTGCGGGCACTGGTATCTCCATGCTCTGCTCCATCGAGATGGGATTCACCAGCATGGTTTCCCGATCATCAATACTGGTAGGATCCTTTTCCCCGACAATTTCTACAGTACCACTTTGCAAGGGCAGCAACTTGATGATGCGTTCATAGCTTCGGCCCGGCTCAATGCGAATTTCAAGCGTGGAGGACTGATGGCCTACATGCACAAAGACCACGCGATAGACTGCTCCGGAAGGCAAGGTGATTGCATAGGTACCGTCTTCCGCTGTTCTGGTCTGCGCCCCCGTCTCCTGAACTGTGATCCTTACCTCACCAATGGGTTGATTCGCGGGATCCACCACTCTTCCATTCAGCACACCGGGCTGTGCCCAGGCAGCTTGGCTGAGCAGAAACAGGACAAAGCAAGACAGGGTTGCGGGAACGTGTTGTCTCATGAGGAGCAAATATAGGGACTATCTTTTCTCATGCCAGAGAAGGAATCGGTACTGTCTTTCGCGGGACAAATACCCTAGAGCGAAGGAGCTATATCCGTTGTCCAGCGCTAGATAGAGCTTTTGAAGAACAGGAGTAGCGTTCGGCAATGAAAAAAGTTGGTGTAGATTTACGGCATGCAAGCGTTTCGGAACATTCCTGGATCCCTCTTTTCTACAATCCTGCCTACGATGCTGGTCCTGTCTGCGACCTTGTGGTGGGTATTGGCGAAATGGGGCGACCTTTCCCTTCCTTTTTTCTGGGATGAATTGGGAGTGTATGGGCCGGGTGTCTTGTACATGGTCGATCATGGGATTGGGTTGATGCCCAGCGATTTGCCGCCGGAGCTTTCTCGCGGTCACCCGCTGTTTTTCTATGCGCTTCATGCCACCATGAGCCAGCTTCTGGGGTTTTCACTCTTAAAATTGCACCTTGTCGCGGTGCTCATCAGCTTTTGGGTCATGGGCAGCACGTGGTGGATGACCCGAAAATTATTTGGCGAATGGCCTGCTGCCCTTGCTGCCTTGTGTCTCTTGGCCACGCCCGCCATCTTTGCTCAGGCCCATTTGCTTCTCCCCGAAATGTTACTCGCAGGGTTGATTCTGTGGGCGTTGTATGGATTTCATCGCCAATCTTGGGCAATGTATCTGACCTTTGCTTCTCTGGCTGTGCTGACCAAGGAATCCGCGCTGGTGTTGCCGCTTGCCTGTGCGCTTTTCGCTGCCCTTCCCCCCGAACGATATACCTTGCGTCGGAGTGTGCTTGCGCTCAGTCCTTTGCTGGTTTTTGCTGGATTTCTCGTCTTGCAGCGCTGGCAAAATGGGTGGTTTTTCTTTCCGTTTCACACCCAGTTCATCAGTTTTTCGCTTGCCGAAGTCATCGTCAAAGCCGAAACCTTTGCTGACTTTTTATTTTGGCATCAGGGCCGATGGGCGTTGCTTGTAGGCTTGCTCTTGGCAGCCTTGTGGTGGGCGCTTCGGCCCGAAGGGATTCAATGGGGGCTCATTTCCCCCTGGTTTCGCTTGACAGGGATTTTTTTCTTTGGGATCGGAGGATTTACCCTGTTCAATTTTTACATGGACCGCTATCTGCTCATGCTGTTTCCGCTCTTTGCGATGGGCATCGGTGCCGCCCTCGTGACAGTTCCCCTCCGCTTTCCTGGCTGGCAAAGGTTTATCCCAAGATGGATCTTGTGGGCGATTCCTACAGTGTATTTGATGCACCAGGAGGGAAAGGAGTTTCGCCACGATGTGGACATTAGCTATCGGCAAATTCTTCAAGTGCAAAAGGAAGCTTGCCACTACCTGAGCGCCCATGCCATGAAGGGAGACACGATCTATGCGAACTTCCCTCTGTACTCAGCTCTTCAGGATCCCAGATTTGGCTTTGTCGAGACTGAAATTCCTTTTCATGCGACGGTCATTCCTTCGGCCAAGGTACGTTTTGTTGCGAATATCCACCCTGGCGTACCTTGGGGGGGCGCACCACTTGATCCCAGTACCCTCATTTGGCAATACGAAATCGGGATCTCTCATTGCGAAATCTACCAGGGTCAGCCATGAGCTTAGTCAAGTTTTGGGTCAAGTATTTTTTTCAAAAATACCGCAAGGAACGAACCGTTTTGTTGCCCCAGGCTCTCGTCTTGAATAAATGAAATACCATCACGCAAGGAAATTCTTCCTCCCAATCCATTCTTCATGCGTCGATTATTTTCCTTTCTGATTCCTTTCCGATCGCAGTTGTTGCGCGGTTCGGGCTCATCTCTCCTAAACAAGGTCTTGGACCTGATGCCCCCCTTTTTGGTCGGGTGGATCATCGACAATCTCGATGGCAAAGCACCAGCCTGGATGGGAAACTGGCTCGGAATTGAGGACGTGTGGCAAGGGGCGGTCCTTCTTTCCTTGGGCATTTTGGTGATCTTCGCGTTGGAAAGCCTCTTCGAATGGTGGTACCAATTGGACTTTAAGCGGCTCGCGCAGCGCGTGCAGCACGATCTTCGGGTGGAGGCTTATGACCATCTTCAGCACCGGGAAATTGCCTTCTTTGAGCGCAGCCGCACGGGCAATCTCATGTCGATGCTCAACGACGACATCAACCAACTGGAGCGATTTCTCAATACCGGCTTCAACGACTTGCTCCAACTAGGAGTCTTGGTGATTTTTGCTTCGCTGAGTCTCTTTGCCGTCTCGCCCTGGCTGGCCATCGTGGGGATTTCCGCCATTCCATTCATCATCATAGGATCCTTTTTTTACCAGCGGCTCATTGCACCTCGCTACGCCCGGATGCGTGAAGCTGTGGGAGATCTGGCTAGCCGCTTGGAGAACAACCTCTCTGGGATCATGGTTATCAAAAGCTTTTCTGCTGAAGCATATGAAAAATCCAGGGTAGCGCAATCTTCTGAAGCCTATCGACAGTCCAACCTCTCCGCCATTCAACTCAACGCCGCCTACGTGCCGGTGATTCGCCTCTTCATCGCCTTGGGATTCGCGGGCTGTATGCTGCTGGGCAGCTTCTGGTACATACGGGGCGAGGCGGGACTCACTTTGGGAGGACTCACGTTTTTTGGCATGATGATTCAGCGGCTTTTGTGGCCTATGACGCGTCTGGGGGTGATTTTTGACGAATACGAGCGAGCGCGGGCGAGTGCCCGCCGGGTGTTTGGGTTGATGGACAGCCCCAACCCCCTGCGCGAGCGCCAAGGCAGCTATGCGCCGAGTCGTGCCATCGGGAAGCTCGAATTGTCATCGGTCTCCTTTGGCTATCAGGAAGATCAGCTCATTCTCCGGGACCTTACCCTCGAGATTGAGGCGGGGGAGACCATTGGGATTGCTGGGCCCACAGGCGCCGGGAAAACGACCCTCATCAAACTTCTTCTCCGACTCTATGATCCGCAAGTTGGGGAGCTGAGGCTGGATGGACAGCCACTTCAGCAATGGGATTTGGATGTGCTGCGCAAGCAAATCGCCCTTGTGAGCCAGGAGACTTACTTGTTTCATGGTAACATCGCGGAAAACATTGCCTATGGTGTCCCGATCTGGACGATGGCCGATGTGGAGCGCGTGGCGAAGGAAGCGCAGCTGGACGAATTCGTCCAGGGTTTACCTTTGGGTTACCAGACCATCGTCGGAGAGCGTGGCATTCGTCTCTCGGGCGGGCAGCGACAGCGGCTTTCTCTGGCGCGCGCCTTGCTCAAAGATGCGCCGATCCTGATCCTGGACGAGGCCACTTCTTCGGTGGATTCTGAAACGGAGAAAGCTATTCAGGAAAACCTCCATCGCCTCGTGTCGGGCCGCACCGCACTCATCATCGCTCACCGACTTTCCACCATTCGCCAAGCCGATCGCATCATCGTGCTCAAGGACGGCCAAATGGCCGAGTCGGGCAGTCATGAATCCCTGCTGATAGCAGGCGGAATCTACGCCGGACTCTGGCGAGTACAACTGGGGGAAGTGGTGTGATCTTGGGGTCAAGCGCTTGGCACTGCTTTCGCTACATGGGATTGGTCCAACGATCTACGGGAGGCTCCGTAATTA
>DAITMB010000101.1:13314-19092 GCA_036835375.1 Bacteroidota bacterium | reverse complement strand
GTTTTGCGATACACGTTGAGCGCGGGGAAGTTGAGTTCTTTTTCTCTGAAGGCAAGCTGAATGGTCTTGATGAGTCCATAACCGAGCGCCCCAAAACCGAGCGCCGGGAGGATCACTGTGATGGCCTCGAAAAAGTTCTGTACAAAGCCTACTTCACTGAATATGGTTGCCACCAGCAATCCCAAGCCAGCGGCCATGGCCATCATACCAGCGGAGCCCAGTTTGCTATTTTGATCTTTTTCTTCTTCCTGCTCGCGATCCCTGATTTTTTCAATATCATCATACATCAAGGACGTGTCAAATTCCTCTGCGATGCTGGATCTCCTTTTGTAGCGTTCTGTTGACATAAATGAGTGTGCGACTGAGTGACTTGGTTGGGGAGCCTGGCTCCACGAAAATGTACTGCCGTGAGTGTGTACGTGGAAAATTGAAGAAGTTTTCAGCCATTTCCAAAACTAACTCAGCTTGGTAACACCCAACATCGGTGCTCAAATGATAAAGGATCGCCCTGTCGATAAATCTCTGCGATGAGTTGTTCTGGTGAAATGATTGCTGAAAAACTTGCGAGGGAAAGGGTTCTCTCTTGCACGAATCCATCGGGTTCTATGAGCTGCTTCAAGCGCTTGATGGCTTGAAATGGCTCCGGGTAACGATTTCTCATCACCTTGCCAGCTTTTTTCTCCAGATTTCCCAAGAAATTTCGGGTCTTGGTCTGTAGTGCTTCCGCAGACCTGGACAAGGTTGCGGAAATATCCGAAGCGATGTACTCTTTGAAACTCTCCATCAACGCAAGGATCTCCTGCTGGTACGTCTCAAAATTCGTGTGATCCCATACCTGAGGAAGGTATTGGAGATAGAGATTGTGGAGAGGTTTGCGAATTTCCAAGAGATCAAATCCGAGGGCGCTCCACTCTTGGGCTTGATTGGCGGTGAAAATACTCCCAGCCATGCGTGGCAACAACAAGGGAAAGTTGACCCCCGCCGTCTTGAACACGCCTCGGAGCTGAAGCCAGTAACTCAACTCTCCCCAGCCACCAATGTAGGCGAGGTTGGGCAAAATCATCTCTTGATACAAGGGTCGCAAACTCACGTTCGGACTGAAGCGCGCTGGATCTTGATCGGCCAATTCCAGCATAGCATTTGCAGAAAATACCAAATCGCGGTCTTTTACGCCAAAAAATTCATTTTCATACGTGATCCTATTACGACCCTCTTCATCAAGATAAAATAAGTTGATCTCCCTCGGAGTAATCTGGGCGGGGTAACCAGCCGCTTGTAGCGCAGCGCTGTGTTGTGTGACTTGCTGATGAGCAAATTGCTGACTCAACTCCTGATGGATGATCCCACTAAATTTCGCCTTCAGCCTCGGGTCGTCTGCATCCAGAATCAGCAACCCATAAGTTCCGAACAACTGGTGGATAAAGCTGCGAAAGGCTTTCTTCATAGGAATCCCCGCCCGGTAGGTCTCCGAAAGTTCTTTGGAAAAGTGCGGAGGACGCAGCCCTGCAATAGAAGGATCCAATACATGGTTTCCTACTTGACCTTTGAACTTTCCGGCGTAGGTAGCCTTGGTCCAAAATCCACTATAATAATGATTGATTTCCTCGAAATCATGATCTTCTGTATGGATCCAGAATATCGGCACGACATTCAATCCCGAGCTCGATGCGGATAATTGTTCCGCCAATTTAATGATTGTCAATACCTTATATACCGTGAACAAGGGTCCACCAAATAGCACCAGTTGGTGGCCTGTGGTGATGGTATAGGAATCAGGTTGAGCCAAGCGAGTCAGATGTTGCTCCACGGCTTCGCCCAATGCCAGTCCGTCGTACTGTTCGCGAATTACCTGTGCAAGTAGTTCCCGGTCTATGGACTCCGAGGACTTATCGGCTGCGATAGCGGAAAAGTCAATTTGCTGGAGATCATATTGGTAAAATGGGCGAAGGGAAGCCGTGCCTTTGAGGTAGTCCTCCCGCAGATTGCGTGTGGTAGTAGGTGTCAACTTGTCGAGGGATTCAGTAAATGATGAGAGGCTTAGGCCCACTCGTGATAAGGTGATCGTCTGCTTTTTTGTTTGACTGACTCGTCATAGTCATCTCGGTTCATCAAGTCTTTTTCCATCGCATGAGAGCGACATCCAGCCCGTAGAGGAACCCAAAAATAAGTAAAAAGCCCCCTCCTGTGATCACAGGCTGCCAGATCAGGAGTCCACCCAGCATGCCGAGAAGGGTGCCGAGATATTGAATGTAAAGCAGTTGCTCATTGGTGGCGTCCCAAATCATTTTTTCGAGCTTTCGCTCGTCGAGGTAGGCCATTTGTTTGGCGAGAAGATCCGTGATGTCGATGTTGTTGAGCAATTTCACAAAAATCTCCATAATTCGCTCTGCCGTAGCGCGCTTTTCCTTGCGAAGATACGCCGCCAAGCGATCGACTTGGTCCTCCGCCTTGTCGATGACCTGCATCGCGACCTTGGGAATTTCTGCTACCAGTTGGTCGATGGCGCCTTCGTATTCTGCCTTGTTGTAGCGCTTGTAGGTCTGAAGTACAAACTTCTTAATCCCTTTGTCCAGCCTGTCTTGTAGCTGATTGTCAATGATTTGGTGGATTTCTTCCCGTACATCCTTGCGAGATGCATAAGCTGTGATCGCAGTGTGAAACGCTGTTTTTAGCTCTGTGCGAAGGTCTTCATCTCGCAGCAGGTTGATACTTCCTTCCATCATCAGGTCGTTGAGCCGCGTGACCAGGCCCGTTTCTTCTACTCGCTTGCGGATGAGCTCTTGACTCAATATGTGGGTGTGCATTCCCTCGGCAAGCCGGTATATAATTCGATCTCTTTGCCCTGGAATCAGCCCCTGGCCCCAAATAGGATGCCTTTTTAGCGGGCGAAACAGCATCTTGATGGCCAAATAATTTGTTCCGAAACCAATCAGCCCTGCCACAGCAATCGTTCGAAGAATGCCATTGAATTCAAGTGAAAAAGGCTGGCCCAGCACCGCGAGTTCTGACCGATAGTCTGTGTCGAAGGGAGGGAAGAATGCCAGCACAAACATCAGTCCGCAAGCCCAGGGAAGCATTTTCAAGAAAAGCAACAAGGCTTTCATGCCTGGAGCGGTCTCTTGGCGCCCGGCACGCGGCAATCGTGCGGGGGGCTGTGCTGTTTCGAGGGCAGCTACAAGGGGAAAGTGCTTCCGGAGATACGCTTTGGATCGCTCAATCATAGCGTCGTTATTCGACCAGATAGTAGCTTTGGTTGCGAGCTTCAAAAAGGAAAAGCAAAGACCATTTGGGATAAGCCCATCGGAGGTATTTTTTCCCAGTTTTCGCTTCAAATACCTCTTCCTCGCTTGGCGCTCCATACAAAACGAAGACTTTGCCTTGGTCACTTTGCCATCCGCCTTGTTCACCGAAGCGCTTGTTCGCTTCAAAAATACGCAGGTAGTAAAGGTCCATTTCTATTTCCGCATCTTCGCGATAGAGGTCTTCCCAAGCTTCCTTGAACTCGATTTTCCTAGCCTCTTCGGTGGGAGAGTCCAGCAATTCGTCGATGGTTTTCATGGGCAGGATGTATTTCATCATGCGAATCGCATCGTCCAGGTTGGCAAAAATCCACTGGCGCATGCTGCTTCCGATCACAAAGCGGGCGGTTTCCTGAATCGGTTCCATCTCTCCGGACACGATGGTGATGTCTAGCAAATAGGCGCCTTCTGCGAGATTTTTGACAAATAGCTTTCCAGATATTAGCGCCTTTACTTCCTTTTGGAGCCCGATGTTGCGGATGGATTCTTGGAGGGAAGCATACAGCGTAATGTTTCCGGCTCTTGCGACAGACTGATTGGTGTTTTCATAAAAATATGCCTCCGTGCGAACACTGCGATTCTGGTTGCTTTGGATTTCTGCGAAGTAGTATAAGGTGTCTGTGCTGGGTGGCAAGTTCGGAGAAAGCAACGGCTCACCAAATGCCTCTGCCGGATCATTGGTCAGGGAGAAGAAAATATCCGAAACGCGGATTTCTGCCGAAGCATTCACCAAAAAGACACCATCGGAAAGTATGAGTTGGGACTCCTTAAGAAAGGAATCGTAGATCTCTACCTCGTACTCATACACGCCAGGCAACAGATTTAGGGGAAGACTGTACCACCTTGGTCCGTCTAACGAAAGGGTGACTTCTTTGCGAAACAAGTCTTGATATCTCCCAGGCCGCCGCATCCGTATCTCGGCGGAGACATCCCTTGGCTGGTTCACCGGCTCCGAAAATTGAAGAATCCACTGGATATTATTTCCAGTAGCCACTACATTTTTCAGCTCACACCTCCACTGGGCAAGACATTCCGAAGGAAAAAGCCACGCCAAAATCAACATCACCAAGGGAACGAAGCGCCTGTTTCGCTGTGTCATCATAGCTTTCCGATCAAGTCATATTCCATGGCATCTGTGATGGTCACCTCATAAAAAGCGCCGATTTGAAGTTGTTTTTTGGACTGAAGGATCACTTCGTTGTCCACTTCGGGTGAGTCTCCCTCCGTGCGAGCCAGGTACTGGTCTCCTTCACGGCGATCGATCAAGCAGCGGAGTCGTTGGCCGATTTTGGCCCGATTCAACTCCAAGGAAATTCCCTGCTGAAGGTCGAGAATATCTTCTTTTCGCTGCTCTTTGACCTCCTCGCTAACGAGGTCTTGCATAGTCTCCCCCGCGTGGGTGGCTTCCTCATGAGAATAGGTGAACACCCCTACCCGATCGAATCTCTGCTCCTCGACAAATTGAAGAAGCGCCTCATGGTCTTCTTCTTGCTCGCCAGGATGACCAACCAGAAACGTAGTCCGAAGGGTGATTTCGGGCAGCTCATCGCGAATTTTATTGATCAAATCGATGGTTTTGCTGCGGGTGATGCCACGGCGCATGGCCTTGAGCACAGGGTCGGAGATGTGCTGCAAAGGCATATCGAGATAATTGCAGATGTTGCTATGTGCCCGCATCACGGGGATGACTTCCATGGGAAAACCTGAAGGATAGGCATAATGAAGTCTGATCCATTCCAGTCCGGGCAGTGCAGCGAGGCGCTGGAGGAGCTCGGCTAGCCGGCGGCTCCCGTAGAGGTCCAGTCCATAGTAGGTAAGGTCTTGGGCAATCAGCATGATTTCCTTCACGCCTTTGCTGACCAAAAAAGCCGATTCGGCGACAAGATCGTCGATGCTTCGGGACTGATGCTTGCCGCGCATCAAGGGAATGGCGCAAAAAGAACAAGGCCGATTACAGCCTTCTGCGATCTTGAGGTAAGCGTAATGTCCGTCGGAAGTGATTTTTCGTTCGCCAACCAATTCCTTTTTGTAATCTGCCCCGAGATCCTGTATCAGACGAGGAAGATCTTGATGATTTCCATACCAGGCATCTACCTGAGGCATTTCTAGCTTCAACTCCTCCTGATATCGCGCGGACAGGCAGCCAGTCACGATCACTTTTTCTATCTCTCCACGCTCTTTTCGGCTCACCTGATCCAGGATCGTGAGAATCGACTCTTCTTTGGCTTCATCGATGAACCCACAGGTGTTGATGACCACAATCCCTGAACCGCCACTTGGGTCTTCGTGTGTGGCGTGCTTCCCGCTATGAAGCAATTGACCCAGTAGCACTTCCGAGTCCACAAGGTTCTTGGAACAGCCCAGGGTAACAATGTTGATTTGCTCGCGCGCTGGAGTAACAGCCTTGAAGGGATTGGTATGCATAGGGAAGGAAATGTATGTTAACGTGTCCTGACAAGGAATTGAATGGAAATACGAA
>DAITMB010000101.1:0-13214 GCA_036835375.1 Bacteroidota bacterium | reverse complement strand
TGCTACTGGGACGTCAGCCGAGGATTGGCTTGAACATTGCCTCTACAAATGATTCAGGATCAAACACTTGGAGGTCGTCCATACCTTCCCCGACACCGATGAATTTCACCGGAATCTTAAACGTGTCCGATACCCCGATCACGACGCCACCCTTCGCGGTGCCATCTAGTTTGGTGAGGGCAAGGGCGGAGACTTTGGTCGCCTCAGTGAATGCTTGAGCCTGAGAAATGGCATTTTGCCCTGTGGAAGCATCCAGAACGAGCAACACCTCGTGGGGTGCCCCGGGCAATATCTTGTCCATGGATCGTTTGATCTTGGAAAGCTCTTCCATCAGCGGTTTCTTCGTCTGAAGTCTCCCGGCCGTGTCCACAATGACCACGTCGTATCCAAGGTTCACCCCTTCTCTCACCGATTCATAGGCTACAGCGGCAGGGTCTGTGTGCATTCCTTTGGAATAAAAATCAGAACCAACGCGGTCTGACCACAGCTTGAGTTGGTCAACTGCCGCCGCGCGAAACGTGTCTCCGGCGCCGAGCAGCACCTTTTTACCTTCAGTACGAAACCGATAGGCCAATTTTCCGATGGTGGTGGTCTTGCCCACGCCATTCACGCCAACCACCATGATCACATGAGGTACTTTTTTACCCTCGTGCTCGTGCATGGGCAGGTCGAAATAATTCCTGCTATCAGGATGATTTTCCAGAATGACTTGCTTGATTTCATCCTTGAGGATCTTGTCCAGTTCGCTGGCACTGGTATATTTTTCTTTCGACACCCTTTTTTCAATTCGACCGATCACCTTTACCGTCGTCTGAACGCCTACATCGCTGGCGATCAGCACTTCTTCGAGATCGTCGAGGACATCAATGTCAATGGTGCCGCGACCCAACACACTGTGTCTCAGCTTGGCAAAAAGACCTTGCTTGGTCTTTTCCAAGCCTTTCTCCAACTTGTCTTGATTCTCTTTTTTCTTGAAAAATTGTAGCATGACCACCTGAATAAACACCCGAATATAGCCCTGAGAAGGCGCCAAAAACGCAACGGTGTACTGTAGATAGGAGATTAGGTTGTAAGCCTTTCGTGGAAGTCTGAGAAATGGACATCTTCAGCCACGCAAAACAAGGCCTAATATAGCAGAAAGCCTCCGATTGGGGAGGCTTTCTGCGTTGATTCTTCTGCTGAATCTTTTAGCTAGTTGCTGACCAAGGGAGCGACGTGGAGAAAAATGACCCCTTGAACTTTCGTGGAGGATTCGATTTGCCTACCTCCATCCAGTCCAATGGCACCCAAGCTCTCTATCTCTCCCCAGCTCCGGGATTTACTCCGGCAAAAACATGAAAAATCCAGGAATGATCCCCGAGGAGAAGGTGTCAATGGCAGTTCCCCCCGGTGACAGACGAAACACTTGGCCTCTTTGAACAAAATCCACGGCATCCCCTACATAAATTTCACCTGTGACTGGATCTACCCCAAGAGCATAAAACACAGAGCCACTGGCCGCACGAAATGGCGCCGAGGGAAGCGCCGATGCCGTGATAGACAGGGCAGCGAGATCGCCTTGAGCCAAGAAAAACAAGCTGTCACGGTCGGGCGTAAATCCCAACTGAGAAGCCGAATATCCAGCTGGAAAACCAATCTTCTGGATTACCTGCCGGGTAATAGGATCTACCCGAAATAAACTCCCAGGCGCACTGGTCTGAAAGTCTCCTTGACAGAGCACCCAAAGTTTGTTCTCAGCGTCTAATCCCAGATCCGAAGCTCCCGGACCCACTTCCAGGCTGTCTTCCACTGTATCTGAATTCGGATTTAGCAGGTAGAGTTTACCCGTCGAATAGTTAGCAACCCAAACTACATTCTCGTACAGGACCATCCCTTCTGTCCATCCAGCCAGCGGGATACTAGCAACGATATCCAGCGTTTGGAGATTGATTTTACTAATACTTCCACCAAAGAGATCGGAGACATACGCCAGGTTCCCGCCGAGGGGCAACACGTATCGAGGACTCGTTAAGCCCTCAAGTCGGCCTGTCTCCAACAACGAATCTGGGTCACAGGCTATGATCCGACCCGAGTTATTCACCACCAGGAAGAGCTGGTCTCCTACGAGTACCCCACTCTGTAGCACATCCCCGGGGTTGCTCCCGTTCTGGTCGGCGAATACATCTTGGAGCACTGCCTTCGTGTCAGGATTGTACCGACTGATCGAAGACGTGGACTGTTGAAATCCACCTTGATTAAGGACCAAGACCCTCCCGGGTTGTATTTCGGGTTCCGGCTCCGGCTCATTTCGGTCACAAGAAGTCCAGCTCAGGCTCACCAAGGCGAGCAGAGCGAATGCACACAATCGATTCATAATGAAGCAAATGAAGAATGAAAAGTAAATGAAATGCCTACTTGAAAGCTACGAAGTGGCATAGGTTGGCCCGCAATCCATTGGTAGGAGGTGTTCCAGAGATTATCTGCGCTAAGGTCAATCTCAGCTTGTACAGCACGCATGGCAATGGTTTTTCTCAACTGTAAGCGACCGAGATGAAAGGCAGGGAGTTGGTACTCTCCATCGGTACTGATATTTCTGTGACCCGTCCACTGATGGTCATAGGCCATCATCCAAGTCTGGTGTTCCCATCGGAGGGATAGATTGGCTTTGTTGCGAGGCACATAGAGGAGTTGTTGACCGACGGCAGCATCGCGCGGGAGGGTCGAACGAACGGTTTGGGTGTGCGTCCAGGAAGACAGGGCACTCGGAGTCAGGGTTCCCCAACCAATGTCGAAAACAGCATGAACTTTGGCTTGCAGACCGTAGGAGACTACTTCCCGAATGTTGAGCGGAGTCCAGACATTTCCCACAGGTCGCCAAAAAATCCAATCTTCGGTACGGCCCCAAAAAGTGCCTATCTCCCACTGAATCGGCCCCTGTTCTCCGAGAAGACTACTTTGTGCTTGATATCCTCGTTCTGGGCGCAAGTCTGGGTTTCCTCCAGGCACCCAGAAGCGCTCGTTGAAAGTAGGCAAGCGAAAACAGCGATCGAAACGCCCCTGCACGCGAAGTCGGGAGGTAAGCCTTCCTTCTATGCCAATCCCCGGCATCCAGGGGGCTGTTTCTTGGCTGGGCCAGTCTTTTCGCATGTTGAGGACGCTAATCCACCGCTGACCCAACCATTCATGCCGCCAAGAGGCTAGCAATCCTGGCATAGACCTCAAGTTGTCGGTGGAGAGACTCCTACTTTGTGCTTGCTGAAAGACATGTTGTAAGCTCAATTCAACCACGTCATGAAGGCCTACTCGGCGTTCTGCGCCAATTTGAGAAAACAATCCTTGCGAAAGGTGTAGCTCATCCAGTCCTGCCAGCGTGTCTCGATATAAGAGCGATTCAGCATTGAGTCCCACCCGTGCCGAAAGGGAAAACCCAGCTAACTCCGCTTGCCAATCAGATGCAACTCGCAGAAAGCGATCTTCTTGGAATGCCCTTGGGGGCAGATTTCGGGAGGATGTACCCGCCCACATGTGGAGATGAACGCGTTGCGACGCTGCGGGGACCCACGCCAGTTGCTGCATCAAGCCCTGCTGAAAAAAGCTGGCCTGCTGCATTTGCTGCACCTCAACCTGGCCTGTTTCCCGATACGTAAATTCGTTATCAGCATAGCGGCGAAACCACGCACTCGTGCTGGCAAAGCGCTGACCACCAAGATGTAACTTTGCCGATTGTCCATCGCTACCAAAGCTACCGAATCCCATATTCGCCTCGGCGTGAATGCCTTGCTGCGTGGGCATCGCTTTTCTGGAGGACAAATGAATGCTCCCACCCATGGCGGCATTGCCGCCAATCGCGCCAGAAGCACCCGACTGCATGGTCACAGATTCTAGCAGGGAAACGGGTATCAGGGCTAGGTCGGCCACCCCGTTCATGGGAGACTGAAGCGGTATTCCCTCCCACAGCACGGTCGTCTGAGAGGTGCTCCCCCCCCTGATAGAAGCTGTTGCAATACCTCCAGGACCGTATAGTCGCATGTCGGCAAGCCCTTGCTGGGCGAGCAACTGACCTAAATGTCCAGCTCGAAACAGGCTCAAGTCCACGCTATCCACTTGCGCCAAGGCACTTCCGACCCCAAACCGATGGAGTCGCTGAGCGGTGATATCTACTTCGGCAATTCGATACAGCGTATCCACTTCCCCCTGCGCATCCACGTGCGTGGGGGAAAACGAAAAGAGGACAATACAACGAATCAGGAAAAAATAAACCTTTCGCATTACACGCTGCTGAAAGAGAGCCACACAAGGCCGATGAGCAGGTGCAAGTGAAGGACGTAGTGAGGTAGATAGCCTCCGAAAACATCGGGAGGCAGGAAAGCCAGGAACGAACTCTTCCAACGAGAGTTACCACAAGACTTTACTCACACATCGTACCTTGCCTTTCACCCGAAAGCGGCGGAACGTTTGGTCTATGGCAGGTCTTCTGACTCACCCCGTCTTTGACCACCTTCCCATCTGAGTAAACAGACAGTGGTATCTCGGTCAAAAACATTCCGCGTAGTGCGGAAGGGGCTTACAGCAGCGGGTACTGTTCCGGATTTCCACCGGATTCCCTTTTCATCTGGCAAGTGAAAGCCAGAACCTTAGGCCGATACAAAGGTAAGTGAATTCTATGAGATTAAAAAATGGCTGTTTTGTTGAACTTTGGGATTTCCGACAAGCAAGTCAGTTTCAGTACTCAGAACAAGCCGATACTCAGAGTTTTGGCAATACCATGGTATGATTTTCTTGAAATTTCCACAATAAGTGACAACTTATCCACAGCCTCGTGGAAACTGAATGGAAGCATCATCAGAAAAAATATACAATCTATTTATTTGAATATCAGTCGATTAACAATTAATTGTGTCCAGGCCCGCATTGCATTTCAGCGCAAGGAATAGTAAGTTTATCCACTGGAATAACCAGAAAACACAGCATTCTAGCGGAAACCGGGAAGATGACAGAACAACAATTCAGCCCTAAAAACGGGTCCAGGAGCGGAGATGAAAGATTCAAGACCAATGCCGTTCCTTTGGGAGGTCTCCCTGGGAAGCTTCCTCCACAGGCGCTTGACATGGAAGAGGCCGTTTTGGGTGCGCTGTTGCTTGAAAAAGAAGCGCTTCACAGGATCATTGATATCCTGCAACCCCAGATGTTTTACAAAGACGCCAACCGGGAGATTTTCGAAACAATCCTTGAATTGTTCCAAAACTCCGATCCGGTGGATATTCTCACCGTCAAAGCTGCCCTGAAAAAGTCGGGAAAACTGGAGCGCAGCGGCGGACCTTTTTACCTCACAGAATTGACCTCCCGGGTGGCTTCCGCTGCCAACATTGAGTATCATGCCCGCATTGTAGCGGAAAAATACATTCTCCGCTCCTTGATTCGCGTGTCGGATGGCGTCGTTCACGCAGCTTATGACGAGACCACAGACGTATTCGAACTTCTCGACAAAGCCGAGCAATCTCTATTTGAAATTTCTGAGACAAACCTTCGACGAAATTACATGGCGATGCCAGAGCTTGTCATGAAAACGCTCGAGAACCTTGAGGAGATGCGCGGAAAGGACAGCAATGTCACTGGCATAGCCTCTGGAATCACCGATCTGGACAAAAACACAGCTGGGTTTCACAAGACAGATCTCGTCATCATCGCGGCTCGTCCAGCGATGGGCAAGACAGCCCTCACGCTTACGCTAGCACGAAACATTGCCATTCGATTCAACGAACCTGTCGCGTTTTTCTCTCTTGAAATGGCCGCCGTGCAGCTCACCCAGCGGATGATTGTGTCGGAGTCGGAATTGGATGCGCAAAAAGTCCGCACAGGACGCTTGGAGGAGTACGAGTGGAAGCAACTCATCACTCGGATCGGGAATTTGAGCAAAGCACCTATTTTTATAGACGATACCCCCGGATTGAGCATTTTTGATTTGCGGGCTAAGGCGAGGAGGCTCAAAGCTGAAAAAGGTATTTCTATCATCATCATTGACTATCTCCAACTCATGGCTGGCCCCAGCAATAAGGCGGGAAACCGTGAACAAGAAATTGCCGCCATTTCCCGCTCGCTCAAGGAGATTGCCAAAGAACTTGATGTGTGTGTCATTGCACTATCGCAGCTCAGCCGGGCGGTAGAATCCCGTGGTGGTGACAAGCGGCCGGTGCTATCTGACCTGAGGGAGTCTGGGTCCATTGAGCAAGATGCCGACATTGTCATGTTCTTGTATCGTCCTGATTACTACGGATTTGAGACCGACGACGAAGGCAATTCTACCATCGGAATGGCTGAACTCATCATCGCCAAACAGCGAAATGGCCCCACAGGAACAGTTAAAATGCAGTTTGTCGGTAAATATGGAAAATTTAGCGATTGGGGGCACGGTGGCCCGATGGAGGATTCTTCCCCTTCCAATCACACCATCACTTTACCATCCCGAATGAATGACGACCTACCGCCCCCGATCCCCCCTTCGTTTTCCGGGGATCAGGCACCATTTTAGACCATTCACGAAATCCATGTAAGGATTTTGAAGAAAATGTCAGACTTTTCATACCATACTATCAAATGATTTTCTGAAATTTCGACTATTCGCAACAAGAATTATTCTTTCGCGTCGCGCACCTTTCCCTTTGCACACGTCTTCTGTTTACATCCGCTCTTTATTCCTTTACCATTCTTGTTTCAAGATTTAGTCCTTGTGCTTATGTATTTCAGGAATACCCTACTTGTAGCGCTTTTTGCGCTGTTGTCTGTTGTTGCCCTTCAGGCACGCGATCAAAAAGACCCAGCAGGCTTTCAAACCGATCTATCTTTGCAAGTACTCATGGATCGTGCATTTGAAGCACAAATGCCATATCTGGTATATATCCATGACTACAGCAAACGTCAGGCCAAAAGGATGGTCCGGGAGACTTGGAACAATGAAAAAATCAAAGACTTGGTGAAAGCGGAGTTTTTGGCCAGTTCATTTCATCCATTTGACGCAGGAGAGCACGTTGGCTTGATCCAGGCCCACAGTGTGTATGGATTCCCTTCGCTCTTGATTTTTTCTCCCGAAGGTCGTCTGCTCGGCAAATCAGAAGGCTATTTAGCACCTGAGACATTATATGCAATTTTGACCAAGCACTTAGCTTTTGTCAATTACAAAAAGGACATGATCGCCTCCAACGGAGGGCGTACCCGTTCGCAAGGTCCTTCTCTACCAGCGCTGGCTTCCAGAGGCATGGATCCCAGCACGATGGCTCCCCCACTAATGGTAGGAAATATGGGAAGTTTTTCTCCTCAGAAGCCCTCCATCATTGTTGGAAAAAATGATGTTTCGATTCCTGAAATGTCCCCGTTGCCTGTTGCTTCTTCTGCCCCTTCTCCCACAGAAGATCTTGCGGTCGCGGATGCTTCCTATCTCCACGTGGGCATGGTGAGTCGCGGAGGAGAGAGCAGCAGCCGAATTTTAATTGATGTACCCGGCCTAGAAGAATACAGCCTGCGAATCCTTCGCAATTTGCCCTCTACAGCGCCCAGAGCTTATGGCTTATTGGTGGGCAACTATCTCAAATATGATGAAGTCCTCACGGAGGTAGAGCGCTTTGAGCGTTTGTGGCGAGATCGGATCTTCGTGTTTTGCGAAGAAATCGACGGCACACTCATCTATCGTGTGATTTTGGGGCAATACGAGCAGGAGAGCACTGCTAAAGCTTTTGCCATTGCGATTTACCAAATGGAAAAGCTAAATGCTGCCATTATCCCACTCCACAAATTGCTGGATTAGGAGCTTTCACACATGTTGGTCAATGAGAATGGTGTTCCCATCGGGATCAAGCAGCATGAAGTTCGCGGGCCCCATGCCGCCTTCGTCTGTTTCACTCTGCAACTGCACACCTTTGCCTTTGAGCGACTGCTGAATGCTCCGCACATCGTCGAATACCTCCAGTGGTTGGGCGTCGGTGTCCCAACCGGGATTAAAGGTCAGAATGTTGCCCTCAAACATTCCTTCGAATAAGCCAATGAGCGTATGCTCGTTTTTCATGATCAGGTATTTCCTTTCTACCTGACCGGCAAATACAGAGAATCCCAGATTCTCGTAGAACTCTTTTGAAACCAAAATGTCCTTGACACTCAGACTCACGGAAAATGCGCCCAGCTTCATGTTTTGTTGAATGTTGGTAATGCAAAAATGTGTCAGAAATCGTCACTTATCCCACAATAGAACTATGTTTGAATGATCGCGAGTTTCTTTCCGGCGTTTGCCTCAATATCCCATATTTCGCCAGCATCTACAAGTAAAATATACGTGTAGAGTCAAATCCTTCTGCACAACATCAAATCTAGATCTGTGAATTATTTTGAATTTGAATCTCTGGACTACTTGCGGCGTGCTTCCGAATTTGAGAAATTCACCATGCGCGCTTGATCATGAAATGTGAAGATAACTAAGCTCTTCTCAGAGTGAATCAATATCTCCAGCCACATCAGCCCGATACGGATTCTGAATTTCGCCGAGAATATCAATTTTCGCTCTGGTAGGCTGCTTTTCTGACTGATGTAAGATTCTAATGGAAAGATGGAAACTAGCCCCTGCAAAACCTTGCTGCCCGATACTAAGAAGCGTAAGAAATTTCCGATCTATGAAGTTTCGGGCAAGGAATTGAGAGAATAAATGAAACGAGCAGTTAATTTATGTCGCGATTAGCAGGGGAGCTGTCAAAAAAGGAGCATGAACGGTTCGGCATTTTTTTAGTGAGAATTCCTATTTCAAAGCGGAAAGAGATTGGGGAAAAGCGCAAGATTTGATAGGATAATCCTGTGCATCCTATCAGCGATCTGATCAAATTGCTTTCCTGATCAAGCATCTCAGGATTTTCCAAAACGCTTTTCCTACATGGCATCATTAGATACCAATCCCTACCAGTTCTTGCAGTATCAAAAAAATTCCTTCTTGTACATGCAGGAGGTTAGAAATCATCAGTATGATCCTGCCTACTCGCAGCGCCCACTGTTGTATCGAAAGCCGGAAGAGATTTGTAAGCAGCCTGGGCAAGAGCTTCCGCTGTTTTGGCGAGACAAGCTTAGCTTTTCTCGCGAATGGCGCGGGCAAATCAACTCTTACGTGCAGTCATTTGGCTTGGAGCTAAAACTGATTTGCGATCAGGATATTCCAGCGGTAAAAGACTTCCTTGCCCGAAGATATCCTGAAGAAATGGCCAAAGAGATCTGCGCTTTCGATTTACATCGCTTTCGCCAATACGGCCATGGCTTGGTGCTACAAGATCGCAGTGGCAGAGTTAAAGGCAGTATTTTCGAAATTGGCTACGACACTGTTGAAAAAACGTCATATACCGTCCGCCTGGCAGTGGACGAGACCCACGAAGGCCAAAATTTGGGGTATCACCTGATGATGTATTCTTCCCTTTTGGCCATGGAGCAAGGGTCGCGGGTGAAGCGCGGGCTCATTCAGTTTCACAATACTCGAAGTCTGTACATCAATCTGAATAAAGTAGGTTGGATTTGCGACGGATTTGATCCCAACATCACAAGCTTGGGGGCATTTTTTCATATTTCGATGCCACTTGACCCCACTGGTCTCACGAGCAATGCGATTGATCTGAAAAAGCTCGAGAGATTCATTGCTACGAAACAGAACGAAAAAGATTATCTGATTTTGGAAGCCGAAGACTTGGAAGGGGTTAGTTGCATGTATGCTGATACGCCTTTTAAAGTTGTAGCTGTGCTACCGCCAGGTATGACCCACCCCAGCGGAAGCTTTTTTGCGCTCAGCTCAGACCGAATTCAACTCGACGAACGTTTCCGTCCTTACGATAAGGCGAGTCATTGAGGTAAGTCTTTTTGAAAAAAAACCAGATAGGACCTAGAGCCGATCTCGCCACATGAACGCCCGAATAACTGGATCGCTCGCTTCCAGAAAAGGATTTAGTTCCCCGTGGTAATACACGCCTCCTCCGTGTAGGAAAAGCACCTGATCTGCTAATTGTCGGACGGACTGCATGTCGTGAGTGATGACAATGCTCGTTCGCCCAGGTTCTTTGCCCAACTCCGCGATCAAGGCATCGATTCGATCGGCATTGATGGGGTCCAGTCCAGAGGTAGGCTCGTCATAGATCAAGTAGGACGGACGGTGCACGATCGCTCGGGCAATTCCCACTCGTTTTTGCATACCTCCTGAGAGATTTTCTGGGTATTGGGTGAGTAGCGTATCGTCCAAGCCTACTTGGCGCAAAGCTTCCGACACAGCACGATCCACCTCTGTGGGCGGAATCGCGCGGTTTTCATCTAGCTTCAGTCCGATGTTATCGCGGATGCTGAGCGAATCAAATAGCGCATTTCCTTGAAATACCACGCCAAATCGGTCCAAAAGCCGTGACCAGTCGCCACCCAGGAAGCCTGAAATAGATTGGCCTTCGATGCGAATGTCTCCGCTGTCAGGGGACTCCAGCCCCACGATGAGCTTTGTGAGTACCGACTTGCCAGCGCCGCTCCCCCCAATGATGCAGAGCTTGCTGCCCAAGGGAATGCGAAGATTGAGATGATGAAATACCTTCGTCTCTCCAAACCATTTGCTGACATCGACAAATTCAATCATGATTAGCCCAACGCTCAAATAAGAAAGCGAGTGAAGTTCTCTTTTGCGCTACCCCTAAACAAGTTAGGTCACGCCCTGGCATGACCTAACTTTTATTTCCCTGCCTCGTTCTGGCGGAACCATCCTAGCCGGGGCATGCTTCAATCAAAGCGCTTCGTAGGTGTTGGTTGACTCGATCGTAATGGGCCAAGTCATGCCATTTCCCATCATGCCGCCGGTGGCTGTGACTTCGCCTGCGAGCGATTGCTTGGACTGACTGCGGATCAACATCCCCGAGGTGGGATCAATCGTCTGGCTCCCTTCGCCAGTACCCTTGATATCATAGTTGAGGGTCATGCCGCTGAACTCCATGGGGAAGCCTGGATCCGAAACCTGCGTAGAGGTCGTGTTGACGACGACTCCGGTATCTGTGACTGCCTCAAGGACATTTTTCGTGGCGATGTTGATGCTGAAACCGCTCTTTTGCTGCCTGGAGCTGTCCCAGGTGTAGCCACGTTTCACTTTTTTCTCTGGGAAGCGGAGGAAAAACGCTTGTACATTGCTGATCATCCCCTCTTGTCCAAACTGAGTGTCCAAGCTGCTGCGAATGGCGTCTTTCTCTTCTTGTGGGAGATCCTCGAACTCCTTGATCATGGCTTCAAGCATATCATCGAGCCCTTCGAGCGATTCGACTTCCCCTCCCGAGTTGACCTTTGCTACGAAGGATTGACCAATCATCGCGGCGTAGCTTCTTGCGGCAGCCTCCACCTCACCATCCTGCTCTGCATCGGAGTCGTAGGAGACTGTACCCATCATTGCGCCGCCATCCATCACAAACTGCGTGCGGGTGTATGTGAAGCGAATGGAATAGAGATCGCTGATTTTTTCTGTCACTTCCGCAGCATAATCCGTGGTCACAGTCTGGTCGATGACTTGATTCATGCCCATAATGTCTTGGGAAATGATCTGATGGGAAATATTTCTGTAAGAAAACTGGTCACCCACTTCGAGATTAAGACGAAGAAGGACCTTGCTGCCAGCGGGTGCCTCTGCGAAAGCAGAGCCGACAAACAACAGCATAACAAGCATTACGGTGAGTAGTGATCGATTCATAAATAAATGAATTGGTGTAATAGAATGAAAAGGGAGAAAGAAGATTGTAGCTCGAATGTTTCGTGGAAGGACCAAAGGTAATTTTGAACTGCCAAGCTGCTTCAAGCCAGTAAGTAGCGCACTCGTCGGGAAACTTACGGGAAGTATGCTGAAAATCACAGAAATCAAAAAAATGCAAAAGAAACCTAGCTACTGTGGGGTATCAACATTGTAGCCACACGGGCCGCGGTCAACTTATCCCTCTGAGCTGCTACATGTCTCCATGTTGAACATCATGATCCGAGCTTTAATATGTCCAAAGTAAATCAATCCCATCAAACGAGTTTTTGAATTACTATCTTGCCAGTATGTGGGGAAGGGTATTAACTTTGGCGCCAATGTCGAAGAATCGTGCATTCTGGATCGAAAATATCCTCCTCCTCGTCGGAGGTGTCACTGCGCTGTTGGCGGGGTTCGACCGCTTGATCACCCAGCCCAACAACCATTTGCTGGGGGGTGGCTTGGATGGCTGGAAGAATTACTTCACACCGAGCTGGTACATCAAGTACGACACAGGGTTTCAGTTTACGGGGATGAATTACCCCTATGGCGAGCATGTCATCTTCACGGATAATCAACCGCTGATCTCTGCGGTGCTTCGCTGGATTCATCAACACCTCTTTCCCCTCAGTGACTACACCGTGGGGATTCTCAACTTGCTGGTCTTCGCATCACTCTTGCTGTGCATGTGGATGCTTTTCCGTATTGCGAAGCATTACGGTGTGCCTGCTTGGTTAGCGATTCCGGGTGCGATCATCATCACGCTCATGTCGCCTCAGATCCACCGATTTGCCGGGCACTATGCGCTGGCTTATGCAGCTGTCATCCCAACGCTGTGGTACCTCTGTATCTTATATCTCGACAAGGGCATGGCGTGGTGGCGAAGTGCGCTGTTGGGAATCGCAATGCTCGCGGTTGGCTGGGTTCATCCCTACTACCTGCTGATGGGCTTTTTGTTGGCGATGAGTATCGCCGCGATATATGCTTTACAATTTTGGCGGAATCAGCGGTCCAGAGGTTACAAGGGAGCGTTAGGTCTTGCGAGTGCCAGCGTTGGGGCCATTGTGGTGTTTCAGCTGATTCTATTCTTTACAGACCCTGTGACGGATCGGCTCTCTAGTCCTTATGGATTTCTAGAATATAAAGCCTCTTGGGCGACGGTTTTTTTACCTGTGCAAGGGCCCCTCTTTGAAGCATGGAGGCGGTTTGCAGGGAACATTTCCCCCATGACGTGGGAAGGATTTGCCTATGTAGGTGCAGTAGCGACCTTCATCGCCTTGGCCTGGGGCGCAAGGATGGCCAGGCAGCTGATCAAAGGGAGACCCATGCGTGTGCTGAGACCGGTATTGCCAACAAGCTTTCGGTCCACGTTTTGGGCCATTATTTTGATCTTGTTATTCTCCATGGCCATTCCCTTCCAATGGCTTCCTGAGTCCTGGCTTGATGCGCTCGGCCCCCTGCGCCAATTTCGCTCTTT
>DAITMB010000100.1:0-19100 GCA_036835375.1 Bacteroidota bacterium | reverse complement strand
TAGCGGAAGTCGCTGCGATCGGTGGGTTCGTAAAAGAATACCAAGTGGAAATTGACCCCGTGGCCATGAAGGCGTACGGTGTGAGCGTGACCCAAATCATGGATGCCGTTCGAAAAAGCAACCTTGACGTGGGCGCTAAGACTCTGGAATTCAACCGGGTAGAATACCTCATTCGGGGGTTGGGGTACATTCAATCCCTCAAAGACCTGGAAGAGACCGTGGTGCTGGCTCGCGACAATGTACCGGTGCGAATCAAAGAAGTTGCCAAGGTGCAATGGGGTCCTGCCGATCGACGTGGCGGATTAGACAAGGGCGGAGCAGAAGCGGTCGGCGCGGTGGTCGTAGCGCGATATGGTTCTAATCCAATGGCTGTCATTGAGGCCATCAAGGCGACCATCGCAGAGATCAGCCCCGGTCTGCCGGAAATCACCCTGCCCGACGGCAGCATCTCCAAGGTAACGATTGTGCCATTTTATGATCGTAGTGAACTGATTTACGAGACCCTAGGGACGCTAGAGGAGGCGTTAACCCTCGAAATGCTCATCAGTATGCTCGTGGTCATTGTTCTGGTAAGTCACCTTCGAGCCTCCCTCCTGATTTCCAGCTTGCTTCCGATCGGAGTACTTATGGTGTTTGTAGCAATGAGACAGACCGGTGTCGATGCGAATGTGGTCGCGCTCTCTGGGATTGCCATCGCGATTGGTGTCATGGTGGACGTAGGGATCATTTTTTCGGAAAATATCCTGCGACATAGCGATATGCCGGGCAATCAAGGGCGACCCTTGCGGACCATCGTGCTGGAAGCCAGTGCAGAGGTAAGCCCTGCGGTCGTGACGGCTATTCTCACCACAGTCGTCAGCTTTCTGCCTGTATTTGCGCTTCAGGGTGCCGAAGGAAAACTCTTTAGCCCCCTGGCCTTCACCAAGACTTACTCGATGGTAGCCGCGCTCCTGATCGGGATCGTCTTTGTCCCGAGTATTGCCACTTGGTTGATTGGTACCTCTATTCCACGAAAGTACACACGCTGGGCCGCACCGGTTGCCATCGGCTTGATTGGTATCGTAGCGATGTTCTGTGTTTCACCGTGGTGGATCGGACTCATGGTGTTGCTCTTGGGCATCAGTGTGGGCCTGCGACCCTTGCTGGAACCCACTCGGCCGAAACTAGCTGGTTCGCTCCCGATGATCTTAGTGCTGATCGCTGTGGTGATGCTTCTGTCCAGGGCTTGGCTTCCGCTAGGTGCGGGACAGTCTCTCTTGGCCAATGGGCTTTTCGTGGTCCTGATCTTGGGAAGCATTTTAGGGGCTATGTGGTCCATGGTGTACTTTTATGAGCGGGTGTTGGGATGGTGTCTGGATCACAGGGGCTGGTTTTTGACTATTCCAGTGTCGGTCGTTCTAGTAGGGATCACGGTTTGGCAAGGTCCGAAGGCCTTCCTGGGTTGGGCGATCCCTGCCCAAGCCTGGGAAGGAGAGGGATTTTGGGCAAAAGTGCATGAATCACTCCCCGGATTGGGATCAGAATTTATGCCGACCCTTGACGAAGGCAGTTTTTTGCTGATGCCCAGCACCATGCCACACAGTGGAGTAGAGGAAAATGTGGAGGTAATTCGGCAACTGGATTTGCTCGTGGAGACCGTCCCCGAAGTAGAGCGTGTTGTGGGCAAATGGGGGCGGGTGCAGTCGGCATTGGATCCGGCGCCGATTTCGATGTTTGAAAATCTCGTGGCTTACAAGCCCGAATACCTTCTCGACGAATCAGGACATCGCATGCGATTTCGGGTAGATCGGTCCGGTGAATTTGTGCGGGACGAACAAGACGCACTAATTCCCGATCCTGGTGGGCAGTACTTCCGGAATTGGCGAGACCACATTCGCCATCCCGACGACATTTGGCAGGAAATCATCGCGGTTGCCCAGCTTCCCGGACTCACCTCCGCCCCTAAGCTTCAGCCGATCGAGACACGGCAAATTATGGTGTCCACCGGAATGAGGGCTCCTATGGGCCTCAAGGTTCAAGGCCCGGATTTGGTGACGATCCAAAACTTTGGATTCGAGCTGGAGGCTTTGCTGCGGCAGGTGCCTTCAGTGAATGGAGCCGCTGTCTTTGCGGACCGCGTGGTAGGCAAGCCCTACCTGGAAATTGAACTGCTGCGCCCAGCGCTCGCTCGCTATGGGTTGAGCATTGAAGAGGTACAGCGCTACCTGGAGGTTGCCGTAGGTGGTATGACGCTGACTCGCTCCGTGGAAGGCAGGGAACGCTATGCCATTCGGGTCAGGTATCCACGCGAGCAACGCAGTGACCCCGAACGCATGCTCCAACTGCTGGTTCCCACGGCTTCGGGCATTCAAGTCCCTCTCCAGGAGTTGGCGCAAATCAGCTATGAACAGGGACCTCAGATGATTCGCAGCGAAAATACCTTTCTAAATGGCTATGTCATTTTTGACAAAATCTCCGGCGTAGCCGAAATGTCCGTGATCCAAGCTGTGAAGGATAGCATCGCCGCGCACATCAGCCGGGGTGAATTGAAAATTCCGTCAGGGGTCAGTTACAGATTTGCGGGCAATTATGAAAATCAAGTGAGGGCAAATGAGCGATTGAGTATTCTCATCCCAGTTTGTCTTTTGCTGATTTTTATGATTCTCTACCTCCAATTTCGGAGCGCGACCCTGGCCCTCCTGGTGTTCACGGGTGTTGCCGTAGCTCTCTCCGGTGGATTTATTTTGCTATGGCTTTATGGATGGGAACACTTCCTGGATGGATCATTCTGGGGAGAGAATCTGCGTGACATCTTTCAAATCGGACCCATTTACCTCTCCGTAGCAGTCTGGGTAGGCTTCATTGCGCTATTTGGGATTGCGACCGATGACGGGGTGCTCATGGGCACGTATTTGCAACAAGCCTTCGATCAGCAACAACCGACCACCCGTGCCGACATTCGATTGACGGTGATCCAGGCCGGTGCGCAACGCATTCGTCCTGCCATGATGACGACTGCCACCACGGTCATTGCCCTCTTTCCTGTGATCACATCCACAGGGAAAGGCGCCGATATCATGGCACCCATGGCTGTGCCCATCCTCGGAGGCATGATCTTTCAGGTCATGACCGTGTTGGTCGTACCTGTATTATTTGCCTGGCTCCGAGAATCTTCCCTCAACCGCCCTAGCCCATCAAACCCATGACCCCTCCTATGCATTCCTTTTGCTTCTTTTTGCCTACTTCCTTGCGATTGAAGGTCACTTTGCTCTTGTCTTTACTTTGGTCAGCAGACGCGGTGTCCGCACAAAGCCTGGAGACTTGGTATCGACGAGCCTTGGACCATCACCCGGGCCTGGCAGCCCAGCGTGACATGGTTTTGGCAGAGGATACACGCGTCCGCCAATCAGCATACCTTCCAGATCCTATGCTCACCTTCCAGGCGTTTGCCTTGCCTGTGGAGACGCGGCTGGGACCGCAGCTGGGTGGCTTATCGATCATGCAGACACTGCCTTGGTTTGGCACCATAGAAGCCAAACGCGACATCGCACGATTTTATCCCCAAATGGCTGGCGCCGAAGAAAAAGCGTTACGGCTGGACGTGTACCGCGAACTCAGCGGGGTGTATTTTGACTTGGTAGAACTCGCGGCGGAAGAAAGGCTGTTACAAGGACAAAAGGCTCGGTGGGAGACCTTGGCTGAGTTGATCGATGTGCGCTACGAAACGGGGAGGGTGAGCCTTTCCGAAGTGCTTCGCTTACGGGTAGAGATCAATTCGTTGGAGGAACAACTCGCGACCCTAAGCGACCGCCGGGGACCGCTTTTGTCTGCGTTGTCACGCTGGGTCGGACAGTCCATAGTTGAGGTGATGATCCCCGATTCACTTCCAGCAGTGCAGTGGTCACAACAGGAGGATGCGACTTGGCTGCTGGTAGAACAACATCATCCGGCGTTTGATCAACTCGAATATCAAGACCAGCTGTGGGCGGCGCGATCAGCCCTGGCGGATCGGGAGAGAAAACCCAGTTTCACAGTGGGAATCGGCTACGTGATGGTCGGCGAACGGAGCGATGCTAATCCCGATCAAAATGGCCGGGACATTTTGCAAGTGCAGGCAGGTATTCGGATCCCGCTTCAGCAAGAGGCTTTTCGGGCGGCCAACCAAGAGGCTAGCCTGCGCCGGGCTCAGCTTCACTCGCTCTCAGATGACCTGAGCTTTACCTTGCGCCAAGAACTCTCAGGCTTATTCCAGCAATACCGCGAAGCCGAACGAAAAATCGCTCTCTACGAGCGCCAAACCATTTTGGTGGAGCAGACCCTTGACCTGCAACTCCAGCAATACAGTGTAGAAAATACTGGCTTCGAAGACCTGATTCGGACTGAAAATCAATGGCTGGAATTTCAATTTAACTTAACTCGGGCTTCTCTCCTTCAGCATCGCTCCGTGGCAGCCATCTTTGCCCTCAGCGGCGGCCCCCTCCTTCAATCATCATTGGGAGAATGATTCTTTTCTTTCCAACTCCCAATTTCGACATAAGCTTTTCATCATGAAAAAATACCTTCCCTTTCTCGCATTTCTCCTTTTGGGTCTTTTCCTTGGTTGGATTTTTTTTGGCGGGAATGATGCTGACTCACACGCAGACCACGATCACATCGCGACTGAGGTCGATGGTAAAACGGTTTGGACCTGCTCCATGGATCCCCAAGTGCGAATGAGTGAGCCGGGTGACTGTCCCATCTGCGGCATGGACCTCATCCTGCTCAGCAGCATGATCGGCAGCAATTTGAATCCTGGCGAGTTACTCCTCAGCGAGGCTGCGCTGCGGCTCTCGGAGATCCAGACCAGCGTGGTCACCACAGCGGCAGCCACCCGCAACCTGAGGCTCACTGGCAAGGTGCGCCCCGACGAAACCCGTATTTCTGTCGCAACGGCTCGTTTTCCGGGCCGAATAGAAGCCTTGCACGTCAACTTCACCGGGCAAGCCGTGAAAAAAGGCCAGTCATTGGCGTCGGTCTATTCTCCCGAACTGCTGGCTGCCCAGCGAGAGTTGGTCCAGACCGTGGGGTTTCAGAGCACTTCTCCCCAGCTCTATCAAGCTGCCCGAAGAAAGCTCCAGCTGTGGGGGCTCAGCGAGACGCAAATCGATCTACTGGCAAGAGATGATTCCGGCGCAGTGAAATTTGAGATTGTGGCTCCGCGCACCGGGACGGTCACCCAGCGGTTGGTCGCTGTGGGAGATTACGTGCAGGAAGGTATGCCCATGTTTGAGGTGATGGACTTGGGCCAGCTGTGGATCGAGTTGGACGTGTATGAGGCTGACTTGGCCTGGATTCGCATGGGTGCGCCAGTGGACATCTCGATAGCCGCCCTGCCGGGCGATACATTTCGTGGAAAAGTGAGTTTCATATCTCCGATCATTGATCCGCAGACCCGGGTCGCAGTGGCAAGGATCCCCCTGACCAACGCAGGACAACGCCTCAAGCCTGGCATGTTTGTCACTGCCCAACTTGAGGCGACCCTCCCGTCGCTCGCCAACGCGCTACTCATTCCGAGAAGTGCCGTGCTGTGGACAGGTGATCGGGCTGTGGTGTATGTGAAGCAGCCCAATCGCAGTGAATCTGTGTTTATGATGCGAGAAATCACCCTTGGGAGCGAAGCGGGTGCCTTTTACGTGGTGAAGGAAGGCCTTCGGGAAGGAGAAGAATTGGTGACCCAAGGCACTTTCAAGGTGGATGCCGCAGCGCAGATCGCAGGCAAACGAAGCATGATGAATGACCCGATGAGTGATGCCAAAGCAGTCGCTTTGGAGGGCAACATCCCACCAGCCTTTCGGCAGCAGGTAGAAGCGGTAGTAGATCGGTACCTTCAACTCACCGAAGCCCTGGTCGAGAGCGACGCAAGCAAAGCCACAGTTGCCGCAAAGGCTGGCCTCCAAGCGCTAGCCAACGTGGAGCTATCTGGCTTGTCGGCACCCTTGCTGGGGGCATGGAAAGCGGAGGCATCCACCATTGAATCAGGGCTTCGGACCATCTCGATCAACGCCTCGCTGGAGGACCAGCGCAAAACATTGGCAACGCTCAGCTTGGCGATGTATCACAGCCTGCGGCAAATAGGCAGTCAAGCCCAACCCTACTATTACCAGTACTGCCCAATGGCTGACGGCGACAAGGGTGCATTCTGGCTCAGCAAAGAACCCGAAATTCGCAATCCCTACTTCGGGGCTTCGATGTTAAAGTGCGGCGAAACGAGAGATGTGATCCAGTAAGGCGATTTCGAGAACATTCTCGAAAAACCTATTTCGCGCTAAGAATCACGGTCCAATGGTATTCGAGCTCCTTTAGTAAAAATTCCGGATGTGTGCGCGGACTCCAGCTGTCGTCACCTCCCAAGCCCATTTGCTGCCAATCGAGGTAGAGCCAGATCTTGTCGTCTAGCTCAAGCTCATGAGGGTGGCGGGCTTGGGTCAATTTGTCCAGATGATAGGGCTGAACGCTCACATTCAAAGGATGTCCCGAAAGTGCTTGTATCCGCAGGCCATCGCCTTGAGAATTTTGAAGTTCTGCCCAGCGCATGTCAGTCTTGTTGCCGTATTCTTGCGGCCTGCCATAGGGCACGAATTGATCTGCCACGCTTCCCTTCCATATGCCCATGGCTGCACCTGACTTGCGATCCCAATAGGATTCGTGTGGGCCACGGCCATACCAAGCAAATTGCGTCAACGCGGGATTCAACGCCATCTTCAAGCCGATCCGAGGCAGTGGCGGCGCAGATTCCGGTACTTTATAGGACATCACAATTTGCAGTTCTCCATTTTCACCAAAAATCAAATCGCGCTCAAATCGAATGCCTTCTGTTTTGCCTGCCAGCATTCCTTCTGTCGCCACGAGCCAGCGGTTGTCTTTGAGTTCCATCTCGTTGACTTCTGTCACGACTGTCTGGAGCTGATCCATGCCAAAGTCAATCCATCGGCTGGCAAAGCTGGCAGCACCTCCACCAAGGTCATTGTCCGTCGGGGCACGCCAGAGATTCGGTTGGGGGCCTTCTGCGAGCAATTCTACGCCATCCTTTTTCCAGCTCTGAAGGTCCCCTGTTTTGAGATTTACTTGCCAGAGATTCGCGCCAGAACGAATCGACAAGCCATCGCTGGTGGACGTCACCTCCCATTCTCCGGGTGTGGTGGACCTCTTTTCGTCCCAACTGCCTGCCTGAATGGGGAGTTGGACCCAAGCCACTTCATAGTCCTTGCGTGCGTAGCGGGTGTCTTCACGCAAAGTAAATGTGCACTGAAGGAGGTATTCTTTGTCGGAATCAAGGACCATTTCGGGAAGGGGAATGCCGATCACCTGGCTACTTTGCGGGCGAATGGCTTGGCTACCAAGGGTTCCCGAGAACTTTTTCTCGCCGTCAATTAGTAGAAACCAGTTGAGGGAGAGGTAGGAGAGGTCAGTAAAAAAATGGCGGTTGCTGACCATGATCTCGCGATTGGCGAGGTTGTTCCACGTGACCTCTACTGGTTGTTGGACATACTTCACTTCTTGGAGGGCCGGGTGTGGACTGCGGTCGGGGAAGACCAAGCCATTCATGCAAAAGTTCCCATCATTGGGCTGATCGCCGAAGTCGCCTCCATAGGCAAAGAACACGGTGCCATCGGGTGCTTCTTTCTGCAAGGCTTGGTCCGCCCAGTCCCAGATGAATCCGCCCTGTAGGCGCGGATAAGCGGGATCTCGAAATGCGTCCCAGTATTGATAAAAGTTCCCGAGAGAGTTGCCCATGGCGTGGGCGTATTCGCACAGAATCACCGGTCGGGTGGTGTCCATTGCCGTCATTTCCTTCATCCATTCGATGGAGGCATACATATTCGACATGATGTCGTAGTGTGTGAGATTGTTGGCGTAGGGCGGCATGCGACTTTCCAAGTGAATGGGGCGGGTGTCGTCAATGGCACGGATGGCGGCGGCCATGGCATCGAAATTGGCTCCCCATCCGCACTCGTTACCGAGGGACCAAGTGACGATGGAAGCATGATTTTTGTCTCGCTCTGCCATTGACACAGCCCGGTCCACGAGGGCGTCCTTCCACGCTGCACTGTCTCCGACCTGATAGTTGTAGTTGGTCCATAGGTCGTGGGTCTCTAGGTTCACCTCATCCCAAACGTAGAGGCCGTATTCATCGCAGAGTTCATACCAGCGAGGATGGTTGGGATAGTGGGAGGTCCTCACGGCATTGATGTTGTGCTGCTTCATCAATTCGATGTCTTTTCTCATGCTGGCCTCCGAGATGCTGCGCCCTGTCTTGGGATCGGTCTCGTGGCGGTTGACCCCTTGAATAAGAATCGGTTGCCGATTGACGAGGAATTGCCCCCCTTCGATTTTCAGCTCTCGAAATCCCACTTTGGTGCTGATGATTTCCATCGTAGCCATTTTTTTATCCAGCAACTGCACGATCAGGGTGTAGAGTTGTGGGTCTTCGGCGCTCCAGAGCAAGGGATTGGGCACGGGCCAGCCAAAGCTAAAGTCGGTCTCTTCCCCTGATTTGAGTCTCCCTTCGGAGGGCAGAATGGCTTCGAACACAACCAATTTATTGGGGTCGTAGAGGGTAAACTGTACTGAATGGCCCTTAGCGCTCTTTTTTCCATCGTTTTGCAGGCTCACCTTCATCTGAAGAGATGCCTGGGTGAGACTCTCCCCAAAATTAGGCGCAGCAGTAAGGTCGCTGATGCGAAGCTTGGGCGTGGCATAAAGAAATACATCCCGGTAGATGCCGCTGAGTCGCCAAAAGTCCTGGTCTTCGAGGTAGGAGCCATCGGACCAGCGGATGACCTTGACAGCCAGAAGGTTGATTCCGGGTTGGAGATAGTCGGTAATGTCAAATTCTGCGGGCGTCATGCTCCCTTGGCTGTAGCCGATTTCCTGGCCATTGAGATAGACATAACAGGCTGACTGGACACCAGCAAAATGCAGAAACACTTGTCTTCCGTCCCAGGTATTGGGAATGGTGAAGTTGGTGCGGTAAAGCCCCGTCTCGTTTTGGTCCGTAGGGACAAAGGGGGGATTGACCGGAAAAGGATATTTGATATTGGTGTAAATGGGAGTTCCGTAGCCGAGGGTTTGCCAATTAGAAGGAACAGGAATTTCGTCCCAGCTCTCATGCGAGAATTCGCGCTTGTGAAAATTTTCGGGGGCATCACCGGGTCGTTCCAAAAATTGGAAACGCCAGCGACCGTTGAGGCTTTGGCGAAAGGGAAGATTGTTTCGTACCTGGACCAAAGCTGCGGCGGCACTCGGATAAATCCACTCGGTGGCGGAACTGTGAGCAGCTACTTTATTTCGGCCAATGATGGTCATATCCTGCCAGTCTTGGGCCAGGGCACTGGAACACAGCAGGGTCAACGCGAGAAGTAAACGCATAGGGAAAGGGTAATGAATAGTGGAAGCAAATTACGCATTGTGGGTAGATATTCGCGGATGGAATCCTTTTGCAACAGGATTTTCTAGGCAAAGGCACACGGAAACCCAGCCAAATTACCCAACAATCGGTCGCTAGGCCAGCGGCCACAAGCGCAAGATTGGCCCCAACCGCTCACGATTAGGAGGCTTTTCTGTAGAATCTCTCGGACCTTGTTCCCTCAAGCATTCCTCTGGCTCAAGCAGCCCACTCACATGGCAAACAAGACCTTCCAGCCTGCACAAAATCTCGGGGATGAAACGCATGCAGTGGCGCCAGACGAAAACCGGATCGAGCTTTTTCTCTACTGCTCTCAGTTTCTTGGAACGGTACTGCAAAAAGCCGTTCACACGCACCTTTCCCAGCTGTTGGCCGCTGAGTTGAGCCCTGATCAAATTCGCGTAAACACGATCAATCCCGATGCTAAGATTGTAGGCCGTAAAATCTAGGAGGGCGAATAGGCAAAAGGCCGCGCCAAAGCCCACGGAATTCGGGTCGAAGACCTTTTGGCTCACCATGCCAAGCGAAATTTGCTCAACGCCATCATCTACCCTGAAGACATCGCTCATGCTGCATTGACCCTGATGGGGTATCAGCCCAAAGGCACAGTCAACACTCTCAAAGTCGATGGAGGGGTATCGGCGGCCTTTCCCCATCGATTTCGGTACTGCATGAAAAGAGGTTTCATGCCATGTTCCTCTTCTGTTGGTATCTTCAAAGATCTTCGTTAGTGCGTTTGAAAAGCAGTACTTCAGTCTGAATATCCCGCTTCACTTCCTTACAAAAATCCCCATCAAGAGAATTGATTCTACTTGATGGGGATAAAAAGAAAATTTGCCAAGCACTGCTGCCGAAGATAGTGGCCAATTAGACCAGTTTCCCTTTGGATTGAAGCCCTGCGGTGGATCTGATGAGAAAATCTACTCGCTTGGTGACAGGAATATGAGCAAGATGGGCGCGGTGCTGAATTTTGAATACTTTCAACAAGTCTTGCACCTTTTCATGATCGATCAGCCCTTTGTGGACATCTTGCAAATGGTCGTAAAAATTCATGTACTCGCGCATGCGATCGTGAGAAGAGTCCTTGGTGCTCGTGGGCTTTTTGAAGCCGAGAAGATCACCAACTACAGGCTCATACACAGGATATCTGTCATGGAGGAGATTGGCAATTTTGGTCAATACGCTGAACTGCGTCGGACCAAGTTTGGTACTGGTAGGCTCTCCATACAGTTTGAAGTATCCTTCCTGAAAGTCGAATGCGTCATTTTCTTTATTGTCCTGCATCAGTTGAAACACCAACTCTTTCCAGGAATTACTCACGCGCCTACCTGACAAGTGGTAGGTGGTGATTAGGGCTTCCTGAAAAGTTGTATCCTGCACTAAATCAACTTCTTGCAGGCGTTCACGAAGGGAAGCATACTGGACAACTTCCTGAGAATCAACATGGTCCAGCACTTTGCCGCCGTTCCGGGCCATGAGGGAAGCCAACTCGTCGGCTTGCATCATCTGGTTGAGGAGTTGCTCTTCTGCGATCATTCTTGGATTGTACATTGGATAAAGATGTTGGGAGGCGAAACGTTTAGCCCAAAACCAAAACTTCGTTTGACTTGCTCACGATGCCTAGGATATCGACTAATTATGAATAAAGGATCGCATACTGTTTTTGGAAAGAAAATACGAGATATTCCTCCATTAGTTACGATCGTAACTAATTATTGCGCCCATTGATGCCCTTCCTCGCTTCATAATTGGCAAATATACGGCTTTCTTTTTTACCTCTCCTCTCCGATCGGCCTAAATCTTTCTCCACGCGCCGAACCGCTGCGCAATCTCGAGAGATAGGCCACTGCCCGATGAATGTCGATAGAAAGGGTGCGGTCCTCTTCTACCAATGGCACCTCTGCACGAAATCCTGTTAACAATGTTCTGAGTGCAGATCCGGTCTGGCTAGGTTCGCGGAAATAGAGTGCCTGAGAAGCATTCATCAACTCGATGGCCAGCACGTGGTGCAAATTTTCGAGCACTTGCAAACATTTGGTTGCGGCATTAGCTCCCATAGATACATGGTCCTCCTGGTTGTTGGAAGAAGGAATGGTGTCCACAGAGGCCGGGGTGCACAGCTGCTTATTTTGGCTCACGATGCTGGCCGCAGTGTATTGTGGGATCATGAGGCCGGAATTAAGTCCGGGGTTGGCAACCAGAAAAAGCGGAAGCTGTCGCTGCCCACTGAGCAATTGATAGGTTCGCCGTTCGGAGATGGAGGCGAGTTCAGCGATGGCAATGGCCAGAAAGTCCAAGGCGAGCGCGAGTGGTTGCCCGTGGAAGTTGCCGCCAGAGAGAATTTTGTCTGTTTCGGGAAAAATGAGCGGATTGTCAGACACAGAATTGAGCTCAATTTCAAAAACTTGCCTCACATAGCGGAGGGTATCTTTGGAAGCTCCATGCACCTGCGGAATACAACGAAAGCTGTAGGGATCCTGAATGTGTGCCTTCGGGCGCTGAGCGATTTCGGAATCAAGGAGAAGTCCCCGAATGCGGGCGGCAGTGTCTATTTGACCCGGATGGGGCCTCACCGCATGAATTTCTGGAGAAAAGGGCTCAATCAATCCATCAAATCCATCTAAACTCAAAGCCGCTACCTGATCCGCAAGGTCGGCCAAATGCTCTGCCCAGAGCACAATGTGGATGCCATAGGCCAGCATAAACTGGGTTCCGTTGAGCAGCGCCAACCCTTCCTTGGCACCCAGTCGAATGGGCTCCAGCCCCGCTTCCGCCAGCAGCTCCGCCGTAGGACGAATGTTGCCATTCACCCAGCAGTCACCTTCCCCGATGAGTGGCAGCGAAAGGTGCGCCAACGGCGCTAAATCTCCACTCGCGCCCAGAGAGCCTTGGGTGTAGATCACCGGGATCCAATCTCTATGATAAAATTCCAACAGCCGCTCCACTGTCTCCAACCGAATACCGCTGTATCCCTTGGCAAGGGAAATGATCTTGGTGAGCAACATCAGTCGCACTATCTCCACTGGAACCGTGCTTCCTAACCCACAAGCATGGGAGCGGATAAGGTTGATCTGCAATTGTTCCAGATCTTTGGGATCAATGACCTTGTCGCACAGATACCCAAATCCTGTGTTGACACCATAAATGACCTGTCCTTGCCGCTCTATTTTCTGGTGAAGAAAAATTCTTCCTTCACGAATTCTATCCTTTGCCTCCGTAGAAAGCGTCACGAGGCCTTGGCTGCGAAGGTGCTGCGCGATGTCAGCGAGGGTGAGCGATCGATCATCAATGACCATATAGCGGTGAGATTAGCGGACAAAACATCCTTCAAACATACACGCTCGCCGCTGCTTTGCCAAGGCGTTAGCAGGGTCAACCTCTCTTGTGGGAAGACAGATCAGGACTGCATTCGTTCCAGGATCTCCTCTGACGTGAGCGCTTTCTGTTCGCCGGAGTGCATGTCCTTGAGCTGGTAGCGGCCTTGCTTCACTTCTTCTTCCCCGATCACGACGGTGTAGGGAATGCCGAGCTTGTTGGCGTAGGAAAATTGCTTGTTGAGCTTGGCGGAATCAGGATAGAGTTCTGAGGCAACACCTGCTTGCCGCAGGGCAGCGAGGAGTCGCAAAGCGTGTTGATACCCTTCGCCCCCAAGATTCATGAGCAGGACCTGTGTTCTGCTGGCACGAGCTTCTGTAAAAAGCTCCAACTCATTCATCACATCATAGATTCGATCTGCGCCAAAGGAAATTCCTACTCCTGACATGCCCGGCATCCCGAATACGCCCGTGAGATCTGCATACCTACCACCTCCACAGATCGACCCGATCGAAACGTTGTGTGCTTTTACTTCAAAGATGGTCCCGGTATAATAATCAAGGCCCCGGGCAAGCTGGAGGTCCAGGGTCACTGTGCCTTGATAGCTCGGAAAGGCATCCAGGATGTCAAACACTGTTTGCAATTCTGCAACACCCGCTGACCCGCTTTCCGACTGCGTGAATGCTGCTGCCAGTTGTGCGAGCTTTTCGCGATTGCTACCCTCCAAAGTGATGAGCCGGAAGATCGAGGCAATGGCCTCACTGCCAATTCCGCGGTCCTGCATTTCTTGCTGAACCTCTGCCGCAGGCTTTTTATCGAGCTTGTCGATGGCCACACAGATATCCGAAAATTTCTCGGGCTGCCCTGCCACCTCGGCGTAGCCGTTGAGGATCTTGCGGTGGTTGAGCAAAATAGAGAATCCGGGCAACCCAAGGGTGGAGAGCACTTCGTCGAAAATAGCCACAAATTCCGCCTCAAAAAGCAAGGAATCCGATCCTACAACGTCGGCATCGCACTGATAAAACTCTCGATAGCGTCCTTTTTGTGGTCGGTCCGCTCGCCACACGGGTTGTATCTGGTATCGCTTGAAGGGAAAGGTGAGTTCGTTCTGATTCATCACCACGAATCGGGCGAATGGCACCGTGAGATCATATCTCAGTGCTCGTTCACAGATCTCGTAGCCGAGCTTCTGGGGATCGTCGAGGTGCTTCACTCCCTTGAGAAAATCTCCATTATTGAGAATTTTGAAAATCAAGCGATCTCCTTCCTCACCGTATTTGCCCGTGATCACCGAGAGATTTTCCATGGCAGGCGTTTCGATCGGTGCGTAGCCATATCGCTGAAATACCTGGCGTATGACCGAAAAAATATGCTCTCTACGCAGCATCACGGCTGGGAGGAAGTCACGGGTACCTTTTGGTATGGAGGGTTTATGAGCCATGTGGGACGAAAATGGATGATGAGGGCAAATGTCAGGAGCATAGGCCACAAAACAAATCATTTTGGCCCTTTCCTCTACTGATCATTGATGTCAGCACGACTCCACCTGCTCGATTGATTATTTTGCTCAAACCCACGACAAAAAATCCTTCTCCCGACCCGTCATGCGCTACTTTGCTACTTTGGATTAGAACTAAATTTCAGATCAATCAATAACCTGCATTTGTTCCTTGTCCAAAGAAACCTTCTACCAAAAAAAGGCTTCTTATCGCATGAAGTGTTGGAGCCTTCGTAAGTTTTTGAGGAAACTTGTCTTCCTTGCTTAAAAATTTATGTAATTTCCAGTCGCTGTCCCCGACAGATCATCAACATAAAAACGGACGAACAACAACAAAACAAGTTAATTCGACATGGAATTTTTAGACATCATTATTACCGTAGGGTCCGTTTTGGGCGGACTCGCCTTCTTTCGAAGCGGATGGGTCATCGTTCGCCAGCAGCAGTCGGCTGTGATCGAGCGACTCGGCAAATACCAGCGCACAGCTGGTCCTGGATTTCACATCAAGATCCCCTTTCTCGACCAAGTATCTGGCCGGGTCAACCTCAGAGTCCAGCAGTTGGACGTGAAAGTAGAAACCAAGACCCTGGACGACGTGTTCGTGCATCTCAAGGTCTCGGTCCAGTACCAAGTCGCCAAAAACAACGTCTATGGGGCTTTCTACGAGCTTGAAGAACCTACTACTCAAATCACCGCATACGTGTTTGACGTGGTGCGCGCAGAGGTACCCAAATTGAAGCTCGATGCCGTTTTTGCCCGGAAAGATGACATCGCGATTGCGATCAAAGCGGAGTTGACAGAGGCCATGCAAGGCTACGGCTACTACATTGTGAAAGCCCTCGTGACCGACATTGATCCCGATGCACAGGTCAAAATCTCGATGAACCGCATCAATGCTGCCGAGCGGGAAAAAGTTGCGGCGCAGTATGAAGCTGACGCGGAGCGCATCAAGATCGTCGCCATTGCCCAAGCTGAAGCTGAGTCCAAAAAGCTTCAGGGACAGGGGATTGCGGATCAGCGCCGGGAGATTGCCAAAGGACTCGAAGACTCTGTGGAAGCCCTCAACAAAGTAGGCATCAACAGCCAAGAGGCTTCTGCCCTGATTGTGGTCACCCAGCACTACGACACCCTCCAGGCGATGGGAACCAACAACAAGTCCAACCTCATTTTGCTACCCAATTCGCCCTCGAATGCCAGCGACATGATGAACCAGATGATTACTTCCTTCTCTGCGGCCAGCCTCATGGGCGAGGAGATGAAGCAAGAAAAGCGTGTGCAAGCAGGCCGCAAAGGCGGTCCTGGACAACGCCTAGAGAGCGCGACATCGAGATTCGAGGCAGACGATCGTCTTGACGAGTAATCGCAAGCCTCAGCGACAATCCCTTTTCGCACGATAAGCGCCCGACGGAACGGGTAAGTCTCTATCAGAAAGATTGCTACTTTTGAATCAAGTAGTTTGAGTTTGGTTCTGTGGGATCGAGATTTTCTCGATCCCGCAACCTTTTTTAGGGGGAAGTACAAATTGACTTGCAGGGGGAATTTCCAATGGGGATTTTTGGCCCAGAGAATCATATATCCTCCTGCATGAAGCCTACACTTGTCATCCTTGCTGCCGGCATGGGTTCCCGATACGGTGGTCTAAAACAACTCGATCGCCTGGGTCCCGCTGGTGAGACCATCCTGGAATACTCCATTTTTGACGCGATCCGAGCCGGTTTTGGCAAGGTGGTCTTCATCATTCGGCCCGACTTCGAAGAAGCTTTTCGGGAACAAATCGGCCAGAAGGTCGCTGATCGGGTGGAAGTTGCTTATGTGTTTCAGACCTTAGACAAGCTTCCCGACGGGCATCAGGTGCCCGAAGGCCGCGAAAAACCTTGGGGTACGGGCCACGCACTGCTCGTGTGCCAATCTGAAGTTCAAACTCCCTTCGCGATTCTCAATGCGGACGACTACTACGGCAAAGAAGCCTTTGAGGTCATGGCTGACTTTCTTCGCGCGCAGTCCGTGGAAAATCCACACTACGCCATGGTCGGCTATCGGCTGGCAAATACCCTCAGTGAACATGGCACGGTGTCTCGAGGAATTTGCGAGTTAGACGATCAGGACTATCTGCTCGAAGTGGTAGAGCGAACAGCGATCGCACGGGACGATACAGGCCAGATCTTTTTTGAAGAAGGAGGTACCAAGTTCCCCCTGGCAGAAGATGTCCCTGTATCCATGAATTTTTGGGGATTTACGCCGAGGATATTTGCACAAGGAAATGTTGCTTTCGAAGCCTTTCTAGAGGCAAAAGGGCAAGAACTGAAATCAGAATTTTACATTCCCACCCTCGTATCGGAGGTGCTCCATCGCGGGGAAGGCAACCTGCGGGTGCTCCAGTCCGCTGCTCAGTGGTTTGGGATCACTTACCGGGAAGACAAAGAAATGGCACAGGCTCAATTTGCCCAACTGGCTTCGCAGGGCAGTTATCCCCTCGCTCTGTGGGGATGATTTTAATCCCACCACTCCTCGCTTCTCACTGGCCCGAAACAGGGCATTGGGACAATGTCCAGCCAGTAGGTCAGGGCCATATCCACGCGAGCTTTCGGGTCGAAGCAGGGCAGGGGACGTATTTTCTCCAGCGCTTCAACCACATGGTCTTCCCTTCGCCCGAAACCGTCGCCCACAACATCATTCGCTTGCATTCGCTCACAGCTCCCAGCGAGATTCAATCCCTGCCTGCTTGGATCCCCACCAGCGAGGGCAAGCCCTATGCTTGTGACGAGGAGGGGCATCTCTGGCGAATTTTCCCATGGATCGAGGCAACCGAAGCACCGCACTCACCCCCGCCAGAACAACTGGCACTGGTCGCCAAGGCTTATGGTCGCTGGACCCGCCACGCGAACCAGCTAGAACTGAGCGATATTTGCCCTCCGATTGCGGAATTTCACAATTTATCAAGCAGTTGGACAGAATTTACAGACGCGTGGAATCAAGCAGGCGGCCACCGCAAGTATGCTGCCGCGGAGACCTATTTTGGCCTTTGTGAAGGTGCCTGGCTCGTGGAGCGCTACCTCCTGCTCGTCAAAAGGCTCCCACTGCGCATCATTCATGCCGATGCGAAGCTGGACAACGTCCTGTTTCACCCAGACACCCGGCTTCCCAGCCATGTGGTGGATCTCGACACAATGATGCCCGGCTACCTTTGGATGGATCTCGGAGACATGATCAGGAGCATGGCGGCCAGTTTCACGGAAGAGGATCCCCGCGTCAGTGAGGTGCACGTGAAGGAGGAATTGGTGGAAGCGATTTTGGCCGGATACTGCGAAAGTCTCTCCGGATGGATGCTGAAGACAGAAGAGGATACCCTGCTCCTCGGCGCAGAACTGATCTTGTGGGAACAAGCCCTACGCTTTTTGACGGATTATCTTCGGGAAGATCGCTATTATCCGGTGAGTTATCCGGAAGAGAATCTGGTCCGCGCCCAAAATCAATGGATGCTTTGGGACAGCTTCGGGTCTCTGACTGCCCATTTTCGCTTAGATTAGTCGAAGAAAAAAGTTACTGAAAGCGAGATTCATTTTATTTGACTTTCGCTTTTTAGATGAAGCTTTTGATGACCTCTTTATCTGGGAGAAATTTTCCTTTTCACATCCACCCTTGACAATTTCGCATGACCAGCACTACCCGTCCGAGTCCCTGGCAATGGATTCCCTCGCTGTATTTTGTGCAAGGGATGCCCTACGTCGTCGTCATGACGGTCTCGACCATCATGCTCAAGGACCTGGGTCTGAGCAACGATGTGATTGCGCTCTACACTTCGCTGTTGTATCTGCCTTGGGTGTTGAAGCCGTTTTGGAGTCCGCTGGTGGAGGTGAGCCAGAGCAAAAGAAATTGGACGGTCTGGATGCAGTGGCTCATGGGAGTTGGGTTTGTACTGTTGGGACTGGCCTTGGAACTACCGAACTACTTCTTTGTCTCCGTCGCGGTATTGTGGCTGCTGGCAATCGCTTCTGCGACGCACGACATTGCGGCAGATGGATTTTACATGCTGGGCTTGAGTGAAGGAGATCAGGCATTTTTCGTAGGATTCCGGTCCTTCTTCTATCGCCTGGCAATGATGAGCGGCGAAGGCGGACTGGTCTTGTTGGCCGGAACACTCGCCTCGTATCAATCAACATCTTCTGCCTGGGCGTGGACCTTCATTGGGCTGGGGGTGTTCATTGGGATCTTGGGTACTTACCACCAGCTCAGTATGCCCAAGCCAACCCAAGACCGCGCTTATGGTCGAGTAGTCTGGCCTGAAGTCTGGGAAACCATTCGAAGTTTTTTTCTAAAGGAAAACATCGGCGTGATCATCGCCTTCCTGCTCCTCTTTCGCTTTGGGGAGGCACAATTGGTGAAGCTAATCGGGCCTTTTATGCTGGATTCCCCTGCGGATGGTGGTCTGGGTCTCGACACCTCGATGGTCGGATTCATCAACCTGTCGTTTGGGGTGCCAGCGCTCATCATTGGCGGAATCATGGGGGGAATACTTGCGTCGAGGGATGGAATGAAGCGCTGGTTTTGGCCCATGGTGGCGGCCATCAACCTCCCGAACCTGGCTTATGTGTGGCTGGCCTACACGCAGAGCGACCATTTTTGGGAAATCGGCGCGATGGTCGCCATTGAAAAATTTGGCTACGGATTCGGGTTTACAGGATTCATGCTCTATCTCCTCTACGTGGCAAAAGGGCGCTTCCAGACGGCACACTACGCCATTGGGACCGGCCTCATGGCGTTGGGAATGATGATTCCCGGCATGTGGAGCGGGTCTCTCCAACTGGAAATGGGCTATTTCCAGTTTTTTGTCTGGGTGATGATCGCGACCATTCCCAGCTTTGT
>DAITMB010000099.1:0-19368 GCA_036835375.1 Bacteroidota bacterium | reverse complement strand
ACTCCCTTTCACAAAGGAGTTGGTTTGGGCGCAAATAAAAAAAGGGCGGGCTACCCATGAGGTAACCCGCCGCAATATACTCAAGTGGATTTGAGTCGAAACACAGGAGGAAGTGACTATTGCTGAGAATTGGCAGACTGAGTCGCGTCACCAGAACGCTGAGCAACTAACTTCAGGTCGAAATCAATGTTGTCAAGGATGACTTTGTCACCAAGATCATCGAAGAAAGAACCAGAACCGTAGCGGACGTCCCACTTGGCACGATCAATGGCGAACTTTGCATTGGCAGTGAGGGTTTCACCGTCGAGAGATACCTGAGCAGGGATCTTCACTTCGTTGGTGTTGCCTTTGATGGTCAGGTTTCCATACACGTAATGACTGGCAGTCGCATCGTCGGTCGCAGGTTCTACTTTTGTGATGGCGAAAGTAGCGGTAGGGTAGGTGCCTACAGAGAAAAAGTCGTCAGAGGTGAGGTGACCAACAAGCTTGGTGTTGTATTCTGGATCTTCGATGTCCAAGTCTTTGATGCTAGCCATGTCGATCACGAAGTTGCCGGCAGTAAGATTGGATCCCTCTACAGCGAGAGTCCCTTCAGAAATGTCGATGGTCCCATTGTGGCCTTCGCCAGTGATTTTTTTTCCGGTCCAAGCCAAAGAAGAAGCAGATTTGTCCACGTCGTAGGAAACGGCAGCAGCAGATGCAGCAGCTTCAGCATTGGCAGAACCAGTTTCGGAGGTGTTGGAGTTGCTGGTACAAGCAATGGTAGCGAGTGCGAGCGCAGGAATGAAGAATAGCGAACGAATGTTCATTGGTCTGAGATTAGTGGATGAAGTCGGTGAAAAGAAGTTCAAATGCAAATTGGTGTTTAAACACGGGATTGATACGCGGGATGTTGGTCAAGGTTAGGCGCGTGGTGGAATTTTTTCGCACAATTGCTCAACTATTCCTGCTGAAAAGGGTTTATAAATCTTGCAAATCAAAAGTAAATGGTAGTTTTTGATAGGGATTCACCAAAAAGATTTTGGGCAATTTACGATTATCCTAGAACAATTCTAAATAGATTCGTGGATGCCTGAACGGCTTGCGAATCGCTGCCCGCCCGAATAACTTTGGGGAATTCTGCTCACTTACTTTTTTGCTAATTTTTGCAATTATGCCATCAGTGCCTTCTGCGACCCTATTCTCCTATTCCATTGGGCGAAAGCTCTTCATGGGAATCACAGGACTGTTTCTGGTCTCTTTTCTCTTTGTTCATTTGGGTGGCAATATTTTGCTCTTCATCCCCGACAAAGGAGAAACATTCAATGCCTTCGTCCGCTTCATGACTACCAATCCATTGATTAAGGTGATGGAATGGGTCTTGTTTGGCGGCTTCATCGTTCACATCATCTACGCTGCCATTCTTACCCGCGAAAATCGCAAGGCTCGCCCCGTTTCTTATGCATTCAAGGGGAATCAAGAGAAAAGTTCTTCTTGGTTTTCACGCAATATGGGACTGACCGGAACCATCTTTTTAGTGTTTTTAGTGTCTCACATCACCATGTTCTGGGGCGTTTATAAGTTTGGCAGTAGCAATGATACCGCCACATTGGAAGAAGCTTATACCTACTCCTACAAGATGAAAGAAGATGTAATCTTCGGAGAAAAGGTGTTGATAAAATCCGGTGAATACGTGGACTTTGAGGACATCGTGGCCGCTCAAAATTTGAGGACTACAATGTCTGGTGCTGCTGAGCCCACCTACAAGGTCAAAAACATGACCGCCATCGTGACCGATTCTTTTTCTCAGTGGTGGATCGTGTTGCTGTACGTCGCTGCCATGGTCGTGCTGGGGCTCCACCTCAACCACGGCTTTCAAAGTGCTTTTCGCACCCTCGGGTTTGTGCACAGCAAATACACTCCTCTGATACACATGGCAGGAACAGCCATCGCCATTGTGTTTCCTGCGGCTTTCGCAGCGATGCCGCTCGCGTATTTTCTTTTTCAAGGCATTTACACCGCCTAAGCTTCCCCTTGACATTCTTTGAATTTTTTACTGGATACCGATATGAAATTAGACGCAAAAATTCCATCCGGCGCACTCGCCGATAAGTGGGACAACCATAAATTCAACATCAAGCTGGTCAACCCCGCGAACAAGCGCAAATTCAGAATCGCTGTGGTGGGTACAGGACTGGCTGGTGCCTCGGCTGCAGCCTCTCTGGCTGAGCTTGGGTACAAAGTGACGACGTTTCACTTTCAGGACAGCCCGCGCCGGGCACATTCGATTGCGGCCCAAGGCGGGATCAATGCGGCGAAAAATTACCAGAACGATGGCGATTCAATCTATCGCTTGTTTTATGATACCATCAAGGGTGGAGACTATCGCTCGCGCGAAGCCAACGTCTATCGCTTGGCGCAGGTCTCTGTCAACATCATCGACCAGGCAGTCGCTCAGGGCGTGCCTTTTGCCCGGGAATACGGTGGTTACCTCGATAATCGGTCTTTTGGGGGTGCACAAGTTTCCCGCACTTTTTACGCACGCGGTCAGACAGGCCAGCAGTTGTTGCTGGGTGCATACTCAGCGCTGAGCCGTCAGATCGGGTTGGGCAACGTCCAAAACCACGCCCGCCACGAAGTGCTCGACATCGTCATGATTGATGGCCACGCCAAAGGCGTGATCTCCAAGAATCTCGTGACTGGGAAGTTGGAGCGTTTCGCCGCAGATGCTGTGGTGCTGGCAACCGGAGGTTACAGCAATGTGTACTTCCTCTCCACCAATGCTATGAATTCCAACGTGTCCGCAGCGTGGCGGGCGCACCGCAAGGGGGCCTTGTTTGCCAATCCTTGCTACGTACAGATTCACCCTACCTGTATCCCGGTTCACGGCGACTATCAGTCCAAGCTCACCCTGATGTCTGAGTCGCTCAGAAACGATGCGCGGGTGTGGGTGCCGAAGTCTCATGACATGGCGGAAAAGGTGCGTTCTGGGCAGTTGAAGCCCAAAGAAGTACCAGAAAGTGAGCGCGACTACTACCTTGAGCGTCGCTATCCTTCCTTTGGGAACCTCGTGCCCCGAGACGTGGCCAGCCGCAATGCGAAGTATGTCACTGACGAAGGCCGCAGTGTTGTGCCTGATGGCGAGGCCGTGTACCTTGATTTTGCCGAAGCCATCGAGCGCCTCGGAAAAAATGTGGTTGAAGCCCGATACGGCAACCTCTTCGAAATGTATGAGCGCATCGTGGCGGAAGATCCTTATTCCACTCCGATGAAGATATTCCCAGCCGTGCACTACACAATGGGCGGTCTATGGGTGGATTACAACCTCATGACCAACATCCCCGGGCTGTATTCGCTGGGAGAAGCTAATTTCTCCGATCATGGTGCCAATCGCTTGGGAGCTTCAGCGCTCATGCAAGGTCTGGCCGACGGCTACTTCGTGTTGCCCTTCACCATTGGTGACTATCTTGCGACGCAGTCCATGTCTGACCATCCGAGTGTTGATCATCCGGCTTTCCAGGAATCAGAGCAGGCGGTAGAAAATGAAATCAAGACCCTGCTAAACAACAATGGTTCGCGCTCAGTGGATAGTATTCACAAAGAGCTCGGAAAAATCATGTGGGATTACTGCGGGATGGCCAGAAACTACGATGGACTTCATAAAGCCAAGAAGATGGTCCAGGACCTTCGCGCAGAATTCTGGAAAGAAGTGCGGGTGCCGGGCGGTGACAATGAATTCAACACTGAGCTACAGAAAGCCTATCGTGTGGCAGACTTTCTCGAGTTGGGAGAACTCATGATCGACGACGCCATGCAGCGCGAAGAATCTTGTGGGGGACACTTCCGAGAAGAATACCAAAGCGCAGAAGGTGAGGCACTTCGCCGTGATGATGAGTTTGCTTTCGTCGGTGCATGGCAGTACCAAGGAAACAACCAGCAGTCCATCATGCTGAAGGAAGACCTACAGTTCGAATACGTGGAGTTGAAAACCCGCTCTTACAAATAGCCTCTCTTGAACCTCATTTTTGTGTAGAAGTAATCGCTGGCCAAGACCTTCGCGCTTCTTCACAGGCACTCATCACATCGTTTACAACAATGAATATAAAGCTCAAAATCTGGCGTCAAAAAGGTCCACAAGAGCCCGGCAAAATGGTGGACTACGAAATAGAAAATGTATTTCCCGAAATGTCATTTCTGGAGATGCTTGATGTACTCAACGAAGAGCTCATCGGGAAGGGACAAGAACCCGTGGTATTTGACCACGACTGCCGAGAAGGGATCTGCGGATCTTGCGGCCTTGTCATCAACGGCATGGCCCACGGACCCAGCCGCCGCACCACCACTTGTCAGCTCCATATGCGGAGCTTTCAGGATGGCGACACCATCTATGTCGAACCATGGAGAGCCAAGGCGTTCCCCGTGATCAAGGACTTGATGGTAGATCGCAGCGCTTTCGACGACATTGTTCAGGCAGGGGGGTTCATCTCTGTCAACACCGGCTCTGCGCCTGATGCCAATGAGATTCCGGTGAGCACAGCAGTCGCCGATCGCGCGATGAATGCTGCGGAGTGCATCGGTTGTGGAGCTTGCGTAGCGTCGTGCAAAAATGCGTCTGCAATGCTCTTCGTCTCTGCCAAAGTCGCTCACCTCGGTGTGCTTCCACAGGGGCAACCCGAGCGCATGCGCCGTGTCCAGAAAATGGTTAAGGCCATGGATGATGCGGGATTTGGCAATTGCACCAATACCGGCGCCTGCGAAGCTCAGTGCCCCAAAGGCATTTCTATCACCAATATCACGTGGATGAACGCGGATTTTTACAAATCCAAAATTGTCTCCGAGACCAGCGTGGCCTGATTGGATCGCCCGGTACACTCTACGAACCCATTGCAAGGCGCTTCGAAAGGAGCGCCTTGTTGCGTTTTATCACCTAGGCAGCAGACCTTCGGGACTTTCGCAGCATCGGGCAGAATTGCTATCTTTCGTGATCGAAGGGGAGCGTAGTCATGTTGAAAAAATCTGAACGGGTACTGGTCTCATGGGGAAGCGAAGCGCAAGGCCCCTTGATTTGCTTCCTAGCGGGGATACATGGCAATGAGCCAGCAGGTATTCTGGCGCTGGAGCGGGTGTTCATCCAACTCAAGCAGTTGGATCCGCCATTTCATGGAAGATTCATTGGCCTTATGGGTAACATCCCCGCTTTGTCCCAGCAGCAGCGATACGTGGATACCGACCTGAATCGGCTGTGGTCCCGTGTTGAGGTCGAGCGAATCTTGGGCTTGGAGGCTTCGCAGCGAAACGTAGAAGAGCAGGAATTGGTAGAATTGGTGGCTTACTTGCAAGCGGTTCGTGAGGCACCATTTCACCCACAGTTCTACGTAGACCTTCATACGACCTCTGCTTTTGGCGGTGCTTTCTCGATCGTGGGCCACCAAGCTACACATCGCGCCTTAGCCGAATGCCTGCCTGTACCCATGATTTTTGGGCTCACAGAATCTCTGGCACAGACCACCAACCGCTACTTTGAAGAGCATGGCATGATTGGCATGGCCTTCGAATCAGGACAGCACGACGATCCCGGTTCGGTCGATCGGCATGAAGCCGCCATCTGGTTGCTGCTGGCCTCTGTGGGATGTCTTCGGTCTGCCGACGTTCCCAGATGGGAAGATCACCTCCAAGTGCTGCGCGATGTTTCCCAAGGTCTATCTCACTATCAGCAGGTCATTCATCGGCACGAAGTGGAAGAAGGAAGTGAGTTCAGCATGATTCCGGGCTTCACCAATTTTCAGCCAGTGAGCTTGGGGCAGCCCATCGCCTTTGATCTTCGGGGCGAGATTTTTTCTCCAGTGGATGGGCGTATGCTCATGCCCCTGTATCAGTCACAGGGCAAGGATGGATTTTTTATCATCGAAGACCTGGATACCCCTCCGGTGTGAGCTGAAAAGTTTTTTTAACTTCTCCTTTGCATCTATCGCAACTCGGCAGAAGCACCAAGGCCCATCGTCTCTTTATTCGGGACAATGGGCCTTGTTATCAGGAGCGTAAGGCAAAAGATCCTTAAGGGAGCGCCTTGATGATTTCGGTGAATTCCCGTGACTTGAGGCTGGCTCCACCCACGAGGCCGCCATCAATGTCAGGCTGACCAAATAACACTTTTGCATTGTCTGCTTTGACACTGCCGCCGTAGAGGATCGTGCAGTCATCGGCGAGGGCTTCGCCATATTGAGCAGCCACTTCGGCTCTCAAAAATGCGTGCACCTCTTGCGCTTGCTCCGGGCTGGCTGTCTTTCCTGTTCCAATGGCCCACACAGGCTCGTAGGCGAGGATGACTTTGGCAAAATCAGCTGGAGAAAGGTGGAACAGACCGCCTTGAAGCTGCTCGCGATTTACCTGAAGGGTCTCGCCAGATTCGCGCTGCTCCAGTGTCTCACCCAAGCAATACACAGGCACAAGGCCATACTTGAGGGCTTGGTCAATTTTTTCGGCGAGCAACACATTGTTTTCTCCAAAATACTGCCTTCTCTCAGAATGTCCGATCAGCACGTGCGTCACTCCGAGGGACTGGAGCATAGCCGCAGACACTTCTCCCGTGTAGGCGCCACTGTCCGCCTGATGCATGTTCTGTGCAGCCAAATGAAACCCTGTGACCCCCTTCAAAAGGTGCTGTACCAGAGACAGGTAGGGAAATGGCGGAGCAAACAGCACTTCTGCCTGCCCTGAATATTCGGCCTGCACCATGGTGGTGATTTCACTGGTGAGGGTCTGGGCCTCGAGGGCCGTAAGGTTCATTTTCCAGTTGCCAGCAGCGATTTTTTTGCGCATGAGATCGTCATTGTAAGTGAAAGGAGGTAGCTGGCAAATTTGGCTTGGTTTCCTTGACTTTCAAAGGAACGTGTCCGATTTGCAGGAAAGGAAAGTGGGGTTGAATGGCTGGGTTGGTCGCCGCCTTCACCCTTTTCGATAGGGAGCTGTGAGGTCAAAGACAGCTTGCATTACAGCTATTTCGGCCTCTGACAAGACTTCTCCCCGGCGTTCCTTGACCATTTTGGCGACTTCGAGGGCCTTCGCAAACTGGTAGGTCGTGAAGCCTGCCACGCCACCCCAAGAAAAAGAAGGCACAAAATTGCGCGGAAAACCCGCTCCAAAAATGTTCGCAGACACCCCTACGACTGTACCAGTATTGAACATGGTATTGATCCCGCATTTGCTGTGATCGGCCATCATCAAGCCACAAAATTGGAGTCCTGTCCGGCGAAATCCGCCGCTGGGGTAGTGCCAAAGCCTTACTTCGGCATAGTTATTTTTGAGGTTGGAGGTGTTCGTGTCCGCACCGAGGTTGCACCAGTGGCCGATCACCGAGTTGCCGAGGTAGCCTTCGTGGCCTTTGTTGGAAAATCCCATGATGACCGAATTGCCGACTTCACCGCCCACCTTCGACCAGGGACCGACGGTCGTATCACCGCGAAGTTTGGCGCCCATGGCCACCGTGGCATTTGCGCACAAGGCGTGGGTGCGTGCGATGATCGCTCCTTCCGACACGAGCGAGTCAGGGCCGAGATAGATCGGTCCGTCTTCGGCATTGAGAATCGCTGCACGAACCTTAGCGCCAGGCGCCAAGTACAGATTGTCAGCACCATAGACCCGTGTGTGGGGGTCGCGGAGCAGCTGTGCTGGTGCTTGCGCGCATGCGTAGGGAAAATCCAGTCGGATCAAGTCGCCGTTGAGCCGAAAAAGATCTTCGGGGAACCGGAAGGACAAAGGTTGATGAAGGCAGGTCTGGCGGTGGAGGTTCAGTGCTTCCCAAAAAGCTACATTGAGGGGCTGTGAGTGAGCGGAAATAGCTTTCAGCTGCACATTCGCTGCCAGCCAATCCCCACCCTGGGTCAAAATCCATTCGTCCGGACCCAATTCGGCGATCATTCGCAGGCATTCCAGGTCGGGGATGAGGCCGCTGTTCACTGTGATGACCCGCTGCGACGTAGGAAGATGATGAAATAAGGGGGCCAGGTAGCCGCTGGCGAGGCAATACATGTCTTCTCCAATCCAAGCTTCCCATCGTTCCCGTTGCGTGAAAATCCCAAAGCGGAGATCCCATACGGGCCGGGTAAAGGTAAAGGGAAGAAGATCCAGCCGTCTGTCATCTTCGCAAAGCAGGAGAGGAATTTTCATGGGACGACTGATTCAGAATCCTTTTGAAAAGAAAAAAGCAGTCTGCCATCGCAAACTGCTTTCGTATGTCAATGGTGGTGATTGCGATGTGAACGACACGGCACCAGCCAGCTTTTTCAAACACTGTAGTCATAGAACTGTGCCGGCTGAGGCAAGCGTTATTCGCATTGGCAGAATCGCCTACTTGTGGTCATGAATTATAAGGGCGCGAGATTGGCAAGCGGAGACCACCAAGCGAGACTTACTATTCCTTTTTTGCGCGGTTTCCGTAGCGGCTGTAGAACTTGTCCACGCGGCCAGCGGTATCGACAAGCTTCTGCTTTCCTGTGAAGAAGGGGTGTGAGTCACTCGAAATTTCAAGCTTCACGAGCGGATATTCCTTCCCGTCTTCCCATTCGATCGAATCCTTGGTTTGGATGGTCGAGCGGGTCTTGAAGCTGAAATCGGTAGAGATGTCTTTGAAAATGACTTCTCTGTATGTAGGATGGATGTCTTGTTTCATGACCTGATTAACTTTGGACTGCAAATATAGGAGCAAAGATTGAAACACCCAAGATCGTGCGGACTTTTTGAAGGTCTTTCTTCTCCTCTTCTCATGTTTTGCCGGAGAAGGAATCTATATGTTAAGCAATTCAGAGAGAGCCATTTGTCTCGTTCTTCTAAGCGAAACGGCCTAGCGGGCTTTCAATTTCCTTGCAGTTGAATCATCATTTCTCACAGTGGCTTCGTGAGATTTCAGTCGAAACGGGTGAAGTGAATCCTCGCCGGGTTAGAGAAATGTACGTCATGAAGGCAGCCATTTGGCCGATAAGATCGTCATTGAAGACCCAATGAGGAATTGTCTTGGCCACATTCTCCAGCAGGGAAATTAATTCATCAGCCTTTGGAAATTTCGAGTAGGGTATCCGATGCTAATGTTGTAGGGTAGTTGGATTTTTCTGTTATTTGAGAGTGTTTGTGGGAAGTCGCGCTGAAAAATCTGGCATGAATACATGAACAGACCTGGCGCAGGGCAAAGCGCCTAGAATTAACTGGTAAAGAATTTCATGAGAGAAAGGATCACCACTATATTGAGCCTGTGCTTTTTGTCAGTCATGCTGATTGGGGCTTATTCTGGGCTATCCGCTCAAACGGTATTGCTGAATTATTTTCAATTGTCTCCGACTGGCTCCGACGTCGTGCTGGAGTGGGAGATTCAATCAGAAACTGGGATTTCGGAATATCGTGTTTTTCGTAAGTTCAATAACGAACCCATTCTCGCTCATTTGGCCACGATCCCTTCCAATGGACTGGGGCGCTACCAATATCTGGATGATGACATTTTCAAAAACCAATCGGAAATAATTCACTACGAGCTGCAAGTCATCCTCGGCAATGGGCAAATCCACAAATTTCAAGCGACTCTCTCTCACAATCCTACCTCCGTCCAGCGCACTTGGGGGAGCATTAAGTCGATGTTTCGCTGAAACATTTGGCATTTATTGAGGCTTTTTTCGGAACTTTTGCGCAGGAAGTTCTGAAATGAGATCCCACCCAATTTGTTTTATCATAAGTCTCGCTGTTGCCCTCTTGGTCAGTACAGCGGCCTTGGCCCATCCAGCTGATCAAGCTTGGAAGACCGAACTTGCCTATCGCAACCATCCTCAAGCTGTGCTGAGCCAACTGGAGGCGGCGCTCTCAGAACCAGTTTCCGACTCCTCTGTGTGGGCAGACCTGCTGCTCCACCGCGCCACAGCTCGCTGGTATCTGGCGATGTTTGATTCGGCTTATGAAGATTTTTTCACTTGTCTGGATTATGCTCAGCACCAGCAAGACTCGATTTTGCAGGCAATGAGCTGGCAAGGTCTCGCTACTGTTGTTTGGCAGCAGGCTCGATATGACCAGGGTCTCGACTATCAACTGCGTGCATGGAGCTTCCTCACGGAATCCTCCAGCAAAAGCGTTCGGGCAGATGCTTTGCTTTGGTTGGGGATATTACACGCCGACCTCCGACAATACCGATTCGCTTTGTCATATTATCATCAAGGGATCGACTTAGCTGGAGAATCGGGAGACTCTCTGGCGCTGGGAAAGCTGTGGAATTGGGTGGCGCGGGCACACCGGAAGCAAGAGCAGTACGACTCCGCCCGCTGGGCGCATCAGATCTCTTTGGGCTATTTTAAAGCGATTGGAGACTCCTTGGGCATCAGCGACTACCTCAACAACATGGGGAGCATTTTCCGGCGAGAAGGGCAGTTTGACAGTGCCATCGTCTATTTTCAGCAATCCCTCTCCATCAAAGAAAAACTCCAAGAGCTGGAAGGACTGGCAGATGGCTACAATGACCTTGGCACAACGTATTCCCAACTTGGTCAGCCTACGCTGGCTTTTACTTATCTCGAAAAGGCCCTTCAAGTCGCGCAGTCCAAAGGGCTTCGCGATGACGTGAGGTATGCCTACGCGAGCTTGGCGGCCACTTATGATTCCATTGGAGACTATGCTTCCGCCCTCCGCTACTTTCGAATGGAGTCTGATTTACGGGATTCTTTGTTACAAAAGGAGATTGCACGGCGCACGGATCTGCTCACCATGCTGAGCGAAAGTGAGCGGCAAAAGGCCGAAATCATGCGCCTCAACCTGCAAAAAGTCGCGCGAGAAGCCCAGAGCAAACGCCAGCGACAGGTCGCTCTCTTTATCATGACGGCGGTGGTGGTACTTTTTGGGGTAGGATATTGGCGCATCCTTCTCCAGCGGGCACAAGCCAAAGAGCTGGAATATAAAAATCGGCAAATTCAACGCGAGAAATCACGTTCTGAGGAACTGCTCCTCAACATTTTGCCTGCCAGCATAGCCGAGGAAATCCTCACACACGGCAAAGTGAAGCCGCGAGAGCTCGAAAATGTGACCGTGATGTTCATCGACTTTGTAGGCTTCACGACCTACTCTGCGGGGAGAAACCCCCGCGACGTCGTCAGGGATTTGCAGACCTGCTTTGAAGCCTTTGATCGGATTGTGACGAGTTTTGGCTTAGAAAAAATCAAGACCATCGGCGACGCCTACATGTGTGCGGGGGGATTGCCCGAACCTCTGGTTGATCACGAGATCCTCACGGTGCGGGCAGCGCTTCGGATTCAGGAATTCATGGAAGGCTGGATCAAGCGTCAACAGGAACATCAAGAACCTTTCTATCAAGCGCGGATCGGCATTCACTCGGGGCCCGTGGTGGCAGGGGTCGTGGGGCTTCGAAAGTTCACTTACGACATTTGGGGAAACACCGTCAACGTCGCTGCGCGGATGGAAAGCAGCGGCCAACCCGGGCGGGTAAACATCTCGGAATACACCTATCGGTCAGTAGCGCCCTATTTTATTTGCAGGCCGAGAGGAAAAGTCAAGGCAAAAAACATCGGCGATGTAGAGATGTACTTTGTGGATTGGGCGATTTAATGGAAAAAAGACTGATACGAATGAAAGCCGACCCATCGTCAGATAGGTCGGCTTTTAGAATGTATTGTATTGAAGATCAGGCGAATGCGCTCTCCTTGGTCAGCGGCATTTGATTGCGCTGAAGCATTTCCTTGGCCAAGTTGATGTAGTTGATCGCTCCGGTGCTCTTGGCATCGAAGGCAATCACTGGTTGCCCAAAAGAAGGTGCTTCGCTGATGCGGGTATTCCGGTGGATAATGGTCTCGAACACGAGGTGCTGGAAGTGCTTTTTCACGTTATCGATCACCTGGTTGGCGAGATTGAGCCGACGATCGAACATGGTCAACACGATTCCCTCGATTTCCATTTTGGGGTTGAGGCCCTGCTGCACGATGCGGATGGTATTGAGAAGCTTGGCCAGCCCTTCGAGGGCGAAGTACTCGCACTGAACCGGGATGATCACCGAATCAGCGGCAGTGAGCGCATTGATGGTGATGAGGCCCAGCGAAGGAGAGCAGTCAAGGATAATGAAGTCGTAGTCTTCTTTGACCTCGTGGAGCACCTTTTTCATGATGTATTCCCGGCCAGCTACTTCTACGAGTTCCACTTCTGCGCCAGCGAGATTTTCGTGGGAGGGGATCAGGTAGAGATTGGGCACCTCAGTTTCCTCAATCAAATCTTGGATTTTGGTTGGGGCCTCACCAGGCTCTAGTTCAAACCCTTCGATTCGCTCAATCATGCAGTTGTAGATACTATGCTTCACTGCATGGATATCTACCCCTACACCACTGGAGGCGTTCGCCTGAGGATCGGTGTCCACCAGCAAGGTCTTGTATTCCAAAGCCGCCAGACTTGCAGCCAGATTAACCGCTGTGGTGGTTTTTCCTACGCCCCCCTTCTGATTTGCCAGACAAATGATTTTTCCCATAACTGTGGGTTGTTTTGAAAGGGCTGGTCCATTCAGTCGATTGCGTTTACTTCCTCATGAGTAAGGGATTGGATGAGGAAAGGTAAATCTGAGATGGACTTAGCATAATTTCACGGATCAAATATAGACCTTTCCCTGTTCCTTTTGGTCCTTGGAATTCCTCATATTGTGGATAAGAGATGAATATTATCCACGTTGCATCAATCTTTGTGGAAAAATTGTGGATAAGCGTAAAATGTATGTGGATAGCCGGCCAAATTTCCACAAGGACTCAGGAAGTGTGGGCGCTCAGAAAGGAACTATACAACTCGTGAAAACGCTGGGGCTGGTCGAGTTGTGGAAAATATCCTGCATCTTCCATCTTTACGATCACCACTTGGGCAGCATCGCGCAAGTATTCAAAGGTGGTTTTCATGGCTTTTTGGTAGCCAATGCGCTTTTCTATGGGGTCGTTTTTTCCTTCCAATAGCAGAACTGGGCATGGGCTGTTCTTTAGTAATTCCAGATAATTTTCGCCCTTGTGCTCCCTCTTGAATTGATTGGCGAGGTCCCAAGCCGTGGCATAGAACACCTCGTCTTTCAAAAAGGCAATCACCTCTGCGTTCGTGCTGCACATTTTGGCGGCTGATTCTGCTTTCCTTTTGTGATTAAAAAATAAGTTGCTCGAGGTACTGGTCATCTTGCTGAGCAGCTTGATGGCTCCCTGAAGTCCTTGTGAGCTTGCTGGGGCGGCGATGGTTGCCAGCGAAAGGAGACTGTTGGGGTCGTGCCGAAGAAGCTCGTATCCGATTAATCCCCCGAGGCCATGGCCCAAAAAGTGAAATTGCTGGATGCCGAGGGACCAAGTCAGTTCGATCAGGTCGCGCATCAGGACCTCTTTGGTGAAGGATTCCGGGAGGATCTCCTTGGGCTTATCAGACAGGCCATGTCCGCGGAGGGACACCGCGAGGACTTGGTATTCTTCGGCGAGCGGGTCGATGTTTGGCAGGAAAATCCGGCAGTCAGTGCCAGCGCCATGCAGCATGACAATGGTTTCAGCCCCATGTTCCCCTTTCTGTCGATATTCCAGATTGACTCCGCTGTAGGTCAGGAAGTATCTGCTTCTGGCGTTGCTGAGTTGGCGAATTAGGAGTTGCATGGCGAAAGGCTCATCCCTCAAGAGTGGGCCACAAAGTAAGACCTAGTTACGATCTCTGTCAAGTATCGGTTGGCTTAGGATCGAACATATGGCGCAAGATTAATGAGTCAAGGTAGGTTGGCAAGACAATCGGTTGGGAACGCCGACTGGGATAAATTCTTGCTTATGATTCCGTCAAAGCTGATGTTGACTGTCCATATCGACGGCAGGATCATTCAAAACGACTTGGATTGAGGTAGGAAAGAGACAGAAGTGCCGTTGTCACATGGGTGCACCATCACAAGGTTTTGGAAGCGTTCCTCAACCATTCTCATTCTTGGAGGAATCGCCACCTTCCCTTACAATTCTTGCACCAAGGAAAAGAAGGATCCCAGGTCAATGTTGGAGCCACACACAATGCACCCTACGCGCTTGCCGCGCAGCCGCTCCCGGAGGGGGCCCAGCAGCGCAGTGAGGGAAGCCACGCCCGCTGGCTCCACGGCCAGCTTGAATTCCTCGAACATCAGGCGCATGGTCTGCTTCATGGCCTGGTCGTCAATCAAGACGATTTCATCCAGTGTCTGGCGGCAAAGGCCAAAAGAGTAAGGCATTGCAAAGGGGGCTCCCAGGCTGTCGGCGATGCTGCGCACCTGCTCGATGCCGCGGGGTTCGCCCGCTTCGAAGGATTGGAACATGGTGTTGGCGCCAAATGGTTCCACGCCAAACAACTGGATGTCGGGATGCATCTGTCGAAGTGCCGAAGCCATGCCCGCGGCCAACCCACCGCCGCCTATAGGTATGATCGCCGCATCCAAATCGGGCACCTGCTCCCCAAATTCGAGCCCCACTGTAGCAGTCGCTAAGGCCGTCAAAGCACCTTCGAAAGGGTGTATGAAAGCCCGTCCTTCTTCTTCTTTGATTCTTTCTACCTTTTCAAAAGCGGCCCTTACATCCGCTACGAGCACCACTTCTGCGCCTAGCTCCCTGCATTTTCGCACCCGAGCGGGGTTGGCGGTAGAGGGCATCACGACCTTGGCATGGGTGCCTGCTACGCGTGCAGCCATAGACACCGCGATGGCGTGGTTACCAGCGCTCACGGCAGTCACGCCGAGGCGAAGGGCTCCTTCTGAGAGATTTCGCACATGGAGCAGCGCAGCACGCAACTTAAAGCTGCCACCGGGCTGAAACAGCTCCAACTTGAGGAATACCTCCGTGTCATTGTCCAACAACTGTTCTTTTCTGTAGCTGCGCCATGGCAAGACAGGTGTTCGTAGCACATCGTCACCCAGTTGTAGGTGGGCATCGCGAATGGCGGATAAGCTGGGGAGCGCAGGCTTTGTCGTCATGTGGGTTTGGGTCGAGGGTGCGGTGTTAAAGATCATGCTCCTACGCCATTTATTCACGGTTTTTTTTGTTCAAGTGGTATATGGTGTACTTCTTTTTTCAGATGTCTTTCTCCTTGCTGTACTGTTTTCGCTTCTTTATCTTTCAATCATTCTGGCAACGTCGGCAACTTTCAGGTCTTACATTTTTCAGGATAATCTATCTATCTACGTCTCCCAATATCTTTCATTTCAATCTTTTCGCAATGAACCCTCCTTTCAATTTCTATTTCAAAGGTCAACTAGTGGTCTGGTTGAGGCAGGCTTTGACTACAAGAGCCTTTCCCCCAAGCGTTTACTACACGAGCCTGGTCATGGCGCTCGTCTGGGTTTCTGCCAGCACAGGCTATGCCCAGCCCAATGCAAAGCGGCTCAAGGCGCTGGATGCTTACGTCACTGCTGCCATGAAAACCTGGGATGTCCCAGGCCTGTCGCTCGCAATCATTCGCAATGGCGAGATCATCTTGAACAAAGGCTATGGCCTGCGCGACATCGAAAAACAGCTTCCTGTGAGCCCCAAGACCGCATTTGCCATCGGATCTTCTTCCAAGGCTTTCACAGCGCTTGCCGTAGCCATGTTGGTAGAAGATGGCCTCATTGAGTGGGACGAGCCGGTGAAAACCTATCTTCCTGATTTCGAGATGTGGGATGAATTTGCGGAGCAAAAAATGACCAGTATCGATTTGCTCTCGCACGTCTCCGGTCTGCCTCGTCACGACATCGCCTGGTATGGCAGCCCACGTACGCGGGAAGAGCTGTTTTTGGCGCTCCAGCACCTCGAACCCACGACTTCCTTTCGCGGATCCTGGCAATACCAAAACTTGATGTTCATGACTGCCGGGGTATTGATTGAGAAGGTTTCTGGCAAATCATGGGAGGCTTATGTCCAGGAGAGAATTCTCGATCCGCTCGGGATGACCAGCTCTTCGCTGAGCCTGGAGGGCCTTATCAAGCATCCCGAAGCAGCCAAAGGCTACGAAAAGGGCGAAGCTGATTTTACCTTGTTGCCCTACCGAAATATAGACGCCATCGGTCCGGCTGGCTCGATCAACTCTACGTCGGAAGACATGGCCAAATGGGTAACGATGCTCCTGCGCAATGGTCAGCACGGGGGCGAGGAAGTCGCGGAGGCAAGAAGCATCGCGGCGGTTTTTAGCCCGAGGGCCATCGTCCCGAGCAGCGCCAACGAAGAGCGATTTTACCAATTGTACGGGTTGGGATGGTTCATTACGAGCTACAAAGGCCACCTCATGGTGGAGCACGGCGGCAACATTGATGGATTTTCTGCCGGAGTCTGCTTGCTACCACAGGACTCGATTGGGATTGTCGTACTCACCAACCGCAATGGAACACCGATCACCACCGTGCTGGAATATTTTGTGACAGACATCCTGCTAGATCTGCCTGAGCAAGACTGGAGCAAGGAGGTGGAGAGTGAATTTGCCAAGATGAAGGAAGCCATGGCGGAAGCTGAAGTAGAGGAAGAAGAAGATCGGATACCCAATACCCGCAGCAGTTTAGCCCTCGCAGACTATGTCGGAACTTACCTGAATCCTGGCTATGGAAGCATCGACATATCGCTGCCAGACAGCCAACTATTGCTCCAGTACAACGGGCTCGACTTGCCTCTGCGTCATTTTCACTACGATGTGTTTGTTGCGGAGAGTGAGTTGTTAGGCAAACAAAAGGTGCAGTTTGTGCTCAACATGAAGGGCGAAGTGGACCGGCTGGAAAGCATGCTGCAACCGGGCATGGCCAACATGATCTTTCAACGCGAAACAAAGCTGCTGGTCTTAGAGGTAGCCACGTTGGAGGAATTTGTGGGGGCGTATAGCATCTCCGGAGTGGACATTGTGATTGGGCTTCGCGAAGGAGAACTCACCATGACTGTGCCCGGACAGCCTACTTATACCTTGGATCCTGTCAAGCAGGATGAATTCAACCTTCGCGACCTAGAAGGTTTCAGCGTCGTCTTTTCCCGAGATGAAGCCGGCGCCATTATTTCCATCACCTCTGTGCAGCCCAATGGTAGATTCAAGGCTATGAAGCGATAGCGGTCAATTTTTCCTCACCCAACATCGGCAGATTCGTTTGTGCATATGGCGCGTTTCCTTTGGAGACGCGCTTTTGGGTTGAAAGCGGCAGAAGGGTAGCCAGCACTCGATTGTTATTCAGCGGACTGTGAAAACGCGTGCTAAAAACCGGGGAAATAATTGGAAAAGGTCCCGATCTTTGGTGCAATGGAAATCACACATCATACCCGCGACAGTCTCATTCTGGAAGATCGCAGCTGGGTGGCACGGGTCTTTATCATTGCCTTGGCAGGCGCAGGGATTTTGCTCACCCTGAGCAGCATGCGAGAATACGGTGTTCAGGCTTGGTACCGCCTCACTCACTGGATGGGGACCCTCATGGCCGTGGCAGGGGCCTTGGTGTATTGGCGCCTGGTCTTCAACCTGCGGCTGGAAATCTCTCTCGTTCACGAGACCCTGCACCTGTCCCGGCTACGGGGATTTCAGTGGGAGTCACTCCACCAATTCGCGTTGAGTGAAGTCACCGACCTGCGAATTGAGCGCAAAACGCTCGGGCCCAGAGAGCGGTTTCGCCTCGCGATTTATGCCCATGGCAACTGGATTCCCATTCAGCGGAGCTATTCCCACGACTTTGGACAGGTCGAGCAAGCTGGCAAAGCCCTTCAGACGATGCTCCCAGCATTGTAAGGACCAGCGGAAGGCTCATTCCTCCGCCCATCCCATGCTTCGCTCCACGGCTTTCTGCCATTTTTGGTAGAGCTTGTTGCTCTCAGAACGCGCCATTTCCGGCTCAAACACAGCTTGTGCTTTCCACTGCTGGCGGAGGTCTCCGTTGGTCCAAAACCCAGCGGACAAGCCTGCCAAGTAGGCTGCCCCGAGGGCCGTGGTCTCCAGGATCTCGGGCCGCTCCACCTGCGTGTCGAGAATATCTGCTTGAAACTGCATGAGCATGTCATTGGCCGAAGCCCCACCATCCACGCGAAGGGTGGCAATGTCCCGTCCGGCATCCCGCTTCATGGCATCGAGCACATCGCGCGTTTGGTAAGCCAAAGATTCGAGGGTGGCCCTGATAATGTGGGCTTTGGTGGTGCCGCGTGTTAGGCCAAAAATCGCCCCTCGGGCATACATGTCCCAGTAGGGCGCTCCGAGTCCGGCAAATGCCGGGACGACGTACACGCCATCGTTGTCGGGAATTTTGGCTGCATAATATTCCGAGTCGGGCGCCTCATCGAGAATTTTCAGTCCGTCTCGCAGCCATTGGATGGCAGCCCCAGCAATGAAAATACTGCCTTCTAAGGCATAATTCACGCGGTCTTCCAGGCCCCAGCAAAGGGTTGTCACCAGACCATTTTCCGAAGCGACGAACTCTTCCCCCGTGTTCATTAGCATAAAACAGCCTGTGCCATAGGTATTTTTGCTCATGCCCGGATCAAAACATCCTTGCCCAAACAGAGCGGCTTGCTGGTCGCCCGCGACGCCCCGGATGGGGATCGACACGCCTCCAAACCACGTGGGATCGGTGCTGCCAAAGTCTCCCGAGCAAGGCCGAACATCGGGAAGCATTGCCGCAGGAATGTCCAGTTCTTGAAGCATTTTATGGTCCCAAGTCAGCTCCCGAATATTGTAAAGCAGGGTACGGGAAGCGTTGGAGTAGTCAGTCGCATGTACCTTCCCCCGTGTCAAGTGCCAGATCAGCCAGCTATCAATGGTGCCGAAAGCCAATTGAGCGAGGTCCAGATCTGGCTGAGTGTCGGCTAGATGGTCAAGAATCCATCTTATTTTGGTTCCTGAAAAATACGCGTCAATGACCAAACCAGTGTTGGCACGCACATAGTCAGTGAGGCCGCGCGCTTTCAGGTCGTCGCAGATGCCGGCTGTGCGTCGATCTTGCCACACAATGGCCGGATAGACGGGTTCGCCCGTGCGGCGGTCCCAGATCACGGTGGTCTCGCGCTGGTTGGTGATGCCGATGGCGGCAATGTCGGCGGGGTTCACCTGGTGGCGGGTCATCACCGATTGTGCCACTGAAATCTGAGATTCTAAGATCTCCATCGGGTCGTGCTCGACCCAGCCCGATTGGGGGAAGTGCTGCGCAAATTCCTTTTGTGCTTTGCCGATGATGTTATTTCCCTTGTCAAACAGAATGGCGCGGGAACTGGTCGTGCCCTGATCTAGGGCGAGAATGTATTTGGACATGCGGAAGAATGAGGGGCGAGTAGGTGAATGAGTCTTGCATTTGATAAGTAAGGCAAGAATAGGGTGAAGCGGCATACAGTCAGGTCCGAGAATCAGGCTCAAACAGGAGCGATGGCCAGACCCGACAGAAAACCACTTTGTGGAAATGTAGCCATCTTCCCTCGA
>DAITMB010000098.1:0-19778 GCA_036835375.1 Bacteroidota bacterium | reverse complement strand
TGTTTCGCGAAGCCCGCGAACTCAAAGACATGGCCAAGCAACTCGAGGACTACATCCTGCACCAGACCCTCCACCATGCCCAAGTCGTGACCTGCACCCTCACCGGAGCCGCCAATCCTCTCATCGCCCGTCGGCGATTTCATACGGTCCTCATTGATGAGGCAGGGCAAGCCTTGGCCCCTGCCTGCTGGATTCCTCTGCGCAAGGCCCACCGCGTGATCATGGCAGGTGACCATTGCCAGCTGCCCCCTACTGTCAAGTCTCTCGAAGCTGGCAAGGCCGGACTTCACGAGACTTTATTTGAAACCGTGATTCGCCGAAAACCCGAAGTTTCGGTCATGCTTGAACAACAGTACCGGATGAATGAGCAAATCATGAATTTCTCCGGAAAAAAATTCTACCAAGGCAGATTGCACGCTGATCCTAGCGTCCGCTATCGGGTGCTAGGACAGGACTTTCCGCCGGTAGAATTTGTGGATACTGCTGGTTGCGGGTTTGGGGAGCAATTGAATCCAGAGTCCCGAAGCCTCTACAATGTCGAAGAATCGCAGCTTTTACTCCGACATTTGGCAAGACTGTTCAAGCGCATTCAATCTGAAATTCCCGAGGCCCTTGAAGATCCTCTTTCCGTCGGCATCATTGCGCCTTACAAAGCCCAAGTGCTCCTGCTGCATGAACAGTTTGCCGCCAGCCCCATGCTGGAAGCGTATCAAAAACATGTCACGATTAAGACGGTGGATGGATTTCAGGGCCAAGAGCGCGACGTGATGTACATCAGTCTCACCCGCAGCAACAGCAAGGGAGAGATCGGGTTCCTTGGCGACACCCGGCGCATGAATGTTGCCCTGACCCGCGCCCGGAAGAAATTGATCGTGATCGGTGACAGCGCTACCTTGGGTGAACACCCCTTTTACAAAGATTTTTTGGACTATATCGAGGAGATTGACGCCTATCGATCTGCCTGGGATTTCTTAGACGCATGATGTTTTTGCCAATCAGCGTCTCGTTAGACTTTTTCTGTTGACGATGATAAAAAATATAGGGAGAGCGACCAACTGATCACTCTCCCCATTATGATGGACTAAACTTATCGCCAGATCAGTTGCTGCCTGGAGAATCGAAGTCATAAGTCAAGCTAAATCGCAGCGTGTTCTGAAGCGGGTGATTTTGCTGGATCGGTGCAAGGTAAGCGAAGTGAAGACCAAATACATTGGCCCTTATGCCGGCTCCCAACGTGATGAATTTGCGGTTGCCCTTGAGCGGATCTTCGTAAAAGAATCCCCCGCGCACACAAAACAGTTCGCGATACCAGTATTCCGCCCCAATAGAGATGTTCACTTCCGAAAATTCTTCTGCGATCCCATTATCGGCATCAGAGAAGCTTCCGAAAATTCCTGTCAGGAGAGGAAGTTCTGAGCGCCCTCCTCCTGACTGATTCCCAAAGGTGTCAGTCACCACCGAAGGTACGAGTAGTTTGTTGAAGTCATTGGTCAGCGTGAAGCTATTGTATTCATCAATGTAAAAGCGGAAAGCATATCCAACTCTTAGGTTGATGGGAATAAAATCCCGGTTGGCAGTAGTTGCTGAATAGGAGACTTTAGGACCAATGTTGGAGAGATTGACACCAGAAGTAAAGCGTACTGGGATAGGACCTGTACCGCCGCTCATGCTGAAATCCTTTTTGTATTTGAAGGAAATATCTCCTGCGGCACTGTTCACTGGCTTGGCATCTCCAGGCAAGGCGCCGTTCGAAGCGAGGCGGCTTTGGAAGTAGCGCAAGGTGACACCCGCGGAGAGATCTTCGGTGATTTTCAAGGCATAAGCCACATCGAGTGCAAATTCATTGGGCTTGTCTGACCCTGCTGGATCTCCGACAGGAGAAGTAAAGTCAATTTGTCCCAAAGAGAAGTAGCGAAGAGACGCTCCGATGACCCCGGCGTCTCCGGTGTTGAGATATCCAGAGAGATACATCAGATTAATGTCTGGAATCGCAAGTGCGCGAAGCCAAGGCGAGTAGGACATACTGAATCCCATTCGTTTATCGATAAACGCCAGTGCTGCCGCATTCCAGTGCATGGCGTTGGCATCGTCAGCTACTGCCACTCCGGCTTCACCAATGCCCGCACTGCGAGAATCAGGAGCAATCATCAAGAAGGGGACGGCGGTGGTGATGGTCTTGGGGGCATCTTGCCCTGTGATTGGCCCTTGCGCTTGCACCTGATGGGAGACTGCCAGGAGTGAAGTCAGGCAGACTAGGGTCACAAAAATATTCCTCATGTCAATGCTACCTTGGTTGGAAAAACGTGAATGGTAATGGTCTGATGTAGCATTCGAATCATAGGCAAAAGACTGAGATCAGTGGGGATTTATTTTGAAAACACGAATGTAGGGGCATTTTTTTCAGATTCCAATACCATCCCATTTACATTCCTTACCCTTTTTCAACATCGGTGCGCTCGATTGGGGAGAGCACCCGGACCGCTCCAATTCTATTCTAATCTTTCGGCCATAACGAAAGGTGGATAAAAAAAGAAGCCCAGTCCTTCAACAAAGTCATAAAAGAGGAAGAATCCTAGCACGTGAAAACATTCCACCTACGCCAAATATGCTCATCTCTAGCACAGATTCGACCACCTCATAGTTGAAAGGAGGACATCGTATGCCACAAGACCTTCGGTAGCCAGTTCAAAAATTTCTATCTTTCCCCCACTGCTTCAGAAAGAGACTGGAGATTAACAAGATATCAACGTGCTTACTTATGAATCGACACTTGCTCAGCTTCCTCACCTACATCGCGCTGTGCCTTTCTCTGGCATCCTGTAAATCCAAATCCGCCGCGGTTGAAAGCACTTCTGCGAACACCACCCCGGAAATGTCTTTGCGGGAACTAGGCCCCGATGAGCTGAGTAAAATCCAGGAAAACATTGCCAAAGGACGACTTGGTGACTCCACCAGCTTTCCGTATGTGTACCAGGGAGAAGGCAGAAGTCTCATTTTTCAGGCGTACACCATGTCCTTTACCCTTACACCCCAGCCCGCCCTCATTGGCATGATCAATAGCATGGTGCCCTGGGCCAAACCTGACCTGAACAACATCAACAACGGCCTCTTCATCACCTATGTGAGAAATGGCAGACCATTATCCCTCGATCAACCCTACATTCAAGTGCAATACATCAACAAAGCGCTTCCTTATTGTAGCACGGTTGACTCCATTTTTTTCTGGTTGGATGAAAATTTTCTGGTGAATTCCGATGCTCACCTCCTGCGCAAAAGGAGTGTGGTCAAGACGGCTTCTGGCTTATCTGCGGAAATTCAAGACTATTTCACGGGGACTTCTTCTCAGCCCGGCGTACGCAGCAAATGGGTTTCCAATGCCTACATTGACCATGATAAGGACTATCTGGTAGGTTTTGGCTTGTCCACAATGAGCAAAGATGACTACGACCTCACCAAGCCATTGCTGGAAGATCTCATTGAATCATTTCAGTTTTATTGAATCCGAGGGTTCCCCCATGCCGACCCGGATCTACAGGGTGCGCAGTTGCTAGTCAGGTGTGCGATCAGGGTTCTTTTTTCATACATCTACCTTTTTTCGGTATGGCGCTTGTGAAGTAGGGTATGATTCCATGAGATTGTCATAATCGCTGAACAGGAAAAACGAACAATGACACCAACGACCGAAGATATTCTGCACCGCTTGCTCAATGGGGAACTTTCCTCGCAGGAAATCAGTCTGCTGCGGAATGACCCCGAATGGATCCCCCAGTTGCGAATCATAGATGAACTCGATAGCTGGAGCGTGCCCGAGGGGCCATCTCACGAGGCGGCATGGAATCGCCTCATGGCAAAGCTCGATGGCAGACAAGCTCCCGTGCGCCGGCTCCTCCCTTGGATATGGGTAGGTGCAGCAGCGGCAGTTTTTGCCATCTTATTCTTGCTATTTGGCACCCAAGAGACCGAAACTGCTACCAACTGGCTCACTCAAGCGGGAGAGACGCAGCAGGTCCTCCTCAACGATGGATCACAAGTGACCCTTGGCGCAGGAAGCTCCTTGTCTGTGATCGGTGACTGGAAACAAAGCCGCCGCCTCCAATTGCAAGGAGCCGCCATGTTTGAAGTGAGCAAAGGAAAACCTTTTGTCGTGGAAAGTAGCCTTGGCGAAGTAAAAGTATTGGGCACCCGATTTGAAGTCATTGCCGCAGAAGAGCACTATGTGGTCCACTGCTTCGAAGGAGTTGTCGCCATTTCATCACACAACGCTCACTTCGACACGCTCCATGCCGGTGAAGGTGCCCGACTGATCTCCCAAGGGTGGCAATCGCTTCTCATAGAAGAGCAAGAACCTTCCTGGATGACAGGTACCACGCAATTTGTTTCCACGCCTTTGTCGGAAGTGCTCACTGCCTTCGAACGGCAGTTTGGGGTGACCTTCGTCTATGAATCAGATGATCGGCTCTACACCGGCGCTATTCCCCACCACGACGAATCGCAAGCGCTGGACCTGATTTTGGTGCCCATGGGCTTAGAGATGCTGTCCCGTGAGGGTCAAACAATTCGACTCAAAAAGCTCTCGGAATAATCCTTATATTTCCGGAAAAACCCGGAGATGAAGCATTGGTTTGCAACGCCGGTACTCTTCCTCACATGTCTTTTTCTGATCAGCACCTCCTTGCTGAGCCAGGAACTGAGGGTCACCTATTCGTGTGATAGGTGTAAGGTATCCAATGTGCTTCAAGAGCTATCGCAGCAACACCGACTCATTTTCGCTTACGAGGACCAGTTGCTCGCCGATCTTGGCACGACGGTGAAGGCAGTAGATCTCCCTTTGAGCCAAATCTTGGAGCAAGTCTTGCGCCCACACGACTTGGTTGCTAATCAGATTGACCAAGGAAAGTACACCATCATCCGGGCTCGCACCTTGTCGATGGCCCGCGTCAGCGATGTGCGCACCCTTCGAGGCGTAGTGATCCAGCGCGATTCGGGAGAACCCCTCCCTTTTGCTACCATCCGGCTCTCTCAACAGCGCGGCATCAGTGCCAATGAAGCAGGATCATTTTTGCTCCAGATTTCTGCCCCGTTTCCGGACAGCCTCACCGTGACCTACCTCGGCTACGAATCTACTTCGGTGCCTTGCGCATACGATCAGGAAATGGTGCTGACATTGGTCCCCAATGCTCCCTCTCTGGACGACATTCTCATTACAGATGCCGTGCGTCAGACTTTGCGCATTCAGGATGCCGGAGGCTTCATTGAGATGGACCCAGGGCGGCTACACTTGCTTTCGGGACTCGGGGAAGGCGATTTGCTTCGCGGACTGCAACTGCTCCCGGGGCTCACTGCCGCCAATGAGCGTGCCACGGGCCTGTATGTGCGTGGTGGCACCCCTGCAGAAAACCTAGTCTTGTTTGATGGGATCACGGTTTATCAGCCAGGTCATTTTTTCGGAGTACTCAGCGCGTTCAATCCCGAGTCGATGAAAGACGTGCGTCTCTATCGATCCGGCATTGGTGCACGCTACGGAGGGCGCACTGCCGCCGTGATCGACATCACGGGCAAGCCGGGGCGAGTGAGCAAGCCCCGGGTAGGTGCCTCAGCCAACTTGATGAATGCCCAAGCTTTCGTAGAAATTCCATGGGCAGGCGACAAGGGCGGATTGCTCATCGCCGCCCGGCGATCCTACACCGATGTGGCACCCAGTGTATTCTTTAGGCGAATCTTTGATAACCGATTTCAAGAAGGCGCCATTTATTTCTACGGGCAACAAAGCCAGCAAGCGGCTTCCAATGTGAAGGTGGACCCAAGGCTTCATTATTACGACATCAATGCAAAATGGCTTTATAGACCGAATGATAGGGATTTGATCTCTGTGACGGCGATCAAAAGTGGGGACGAGCTGCGCTACGACCTCGACCGGACTCTCGATAACTCCCCGCGGCTCATGACCTTTGATCGGCTGCGAATGATCAACGATGGCGTCGCCTCAACCTTCGCCCGCCAATGGAATCCACAGCACTACACGCGATTCAACACGGCTTATTCTGGCTATCGCAACACTTACCAGTACTCCTATCTGCTGAGCGCCAACGGCTTTTCGTATCGTTCGGATCTTCGTCGCTCTCAGCAACTACAGGACTTTAGCACCCGCCTGGAACACAGCTGGTTTTCGGGCAAATTCTGGCGACTCTCTGGCGGCATTCATCAAACCATCCTGCGCCTCCAAGACGTTCAGAGCCAAGACGACAGCCAAACTGACCTCGTGGAGGAACTCAGCGACGCTGGGCAATTGCTTCACGCCTTATTTGTAGAGTCTTCCTACGGAGGACCCAAGCATGGCTTTGAGGCTGGGTTGAGGCAGCACTTACTGGGCGATTCGCTGAAAAGCTTTTTCGAACCCAGGCTAATGGCTTATACGCTACTGGGAAAAGACCTTCGGTTACAAGCCAATGCTGGCCGATACCATCAATTTTTGAACTACGTCTCGATTTACAATGGGCTGGAAGCAGGAGAAGATTACTGGGCGCTGGCTTCTGAGACGGAAATTCCTGTGCTCCGATCTGACATGGCCTCGTTGTCTGCGGCATGGAATCAGGGTCCATTCTTACTTCAGGTAGAAGCATATCGAAAGCAGATGAGCGGGGTGCTCGCCTCTGATATTAGCTATGATCCCAACTTTAATGAGACGGACCTCAGAGAGCAACTTGTCGATGGGGTGGGCAAGGTAGCCGGGCTGGAACTGATGCTCCAAAAAAAATCTGGTCGCTACACTGGCTGGATCGCCTATACGTATAGCAGGGTCCTCCAGCGCTTCAATGAGAGCAATGAGGGTAGGTTTACCCCGTCGGCATTCGATCGGCCCCATCAATTATCGGTGGTGAATCAATACATGAATGGCCCTTGGGAAGTGTCGGCTACCTGGATTCTTGCCAGTGGAATTCCCTACACTCCAGCCACCTCGGTGACGTCTATCCAGCTCCCCTCGGGCAACTATCTCTACTTTCTGGATTTTGGCGACAGAAATAGTGAACGGCTGCCTGCCTATCATCGTGCAGACCTCACTGCTACTTATCGATTCAACCTTTCTCAGGGAAAGCTGCGGGCGGGAATATCAGTATTCAACGCCTATGGACGCGCCAACATCGGCAATCGGGTCTATGCAGTCAATCGTCCGATCAATCCTGGGGATCAAGCTTCTATACTCGTGCTTGACAAACCTTTGCTGGGATTCACGCCAAATGTCTTTTTGGCTTGGGAATGGTAGGCTTGTTCTAAGCATGATGATGCGGATGGCGGACGAATAAATCCCAATCAGAATCAGAGAGATTTTTGCTCTTTTGGCAGCGCAAGAGCGCCTATCTTCGTCTCGAAAAGTGGCCGAGAAACCCTTGGCATTGATCATTGACCATGACCCAAACCATTACCTTGACCATGACAAGATCTACCATTTTTTTATTACTGTCCTGCTGCGTTGGTTTCATGCAAGCACAAGAGCGGTTCACCGTGAGTGGCTATGTGAAAGATGCCAGCACGGGGGAGTGGCTGATAGGTGCCAAAATTATGGACTTGCGCTCTGCCAAAGGGGCCATTTCCAATGACTTTGGATTTTTCAGCCTGACCATTGATGCTGGCCCTCTGGACCTGCGGGTGGCCTATGTGGGCTACGAAACCTACCAACTCCCCTTGATGCTGGAGCAGGACATTGTCCTCACTTTTGAACTATCCTATCTTGAGCTGGAGACGGTGGAAATCGTAGCGGAAAATCTGGAATCCGTGGCGCAGAAAACGGACATGAGCACCATTGATGTGCCGATTGCTCAAATCAAGCTTCTTCCGGCGCTGTTGGGAGAAGTGGATGTGATCAAGGCCATCCAATTATTGCCAGGCGTACAATCCGGAAATGAAGGTTCGACAGGCCTGTATGTGAGAGGTGGCGGTCCGGACCAAAACCTGATCCTCCTCGACGATGTGCCGCTGTACTACGTGAGTCACCTCGGCGGATTTTTCTCTGTGTTCAATGCCGATGCGATCAGCAGTGTGCAGTTGGTGAAGGGAGGCTTTCCGGCCAAATACGGGGGGCGTCTCTCTTCGGTGCTGGATATTCGCATGAGGGAGGGGAATAATCAAAAATTCCAAATGGAGGGCAGCCTCGGTCTGCTGGCCTCCAAGATTTCGGTTGAAGGACCGATTTGGAAAAACAAGACTTCCTTCATCGTGTCGGGGCGCCGCACCTACTTCGATTTGCTTACGCGGCCCCTCTCACAGCTGATTGCCTCGGCGGGTAGTGGTGCGAATGCCTCCGCTACCTTTGGATATTACTTTTATGACTTCAATGCCAAGGTAAACCACATCATCTCGGACAAAGACCGCCTGTACTTCAGCACTTACTTCGGCGACGACCGCCTGCTCTTGAGACTCCGCAACGAGATAGGAGAGGAAGGCGACCCGGATTATAATTATTTTGATTTTACAAGTCGAAACGGATGGGGCAACCAGATGTCTGCGCTGCGGTGGAATCACATATGGTCTCCAAAACTTTTTTCAAATCTCACGCTTACCTACACCAATTACCGACTGAGGCTGGACAGCGAGGTCGAACTAGGTTTTACTCAGCCCAACAATGAGGTGCTGAGATCTAATTTTTACCTTGGATACTTTTCTGGTATTCGGGACTTTGGCGCGCGATGGGACTTTGAATTTTACCCCAATCCCGAGCACCACGTAGAATTTGGCGCCATTTCTACCTTCCACATCTTCACACCTGGTGCCCTGGGCTTAGAGCTCAGTGTTTCGGACACGAGCTTTCTGGACACCGTCGTCAACAATGACTTCGCGCGCGCCTTGGAAACGAGCCTTTATGTGGAAGATCAGTGGACCATCGGCTCTCGGCTCAGCGCCAATCTCGGGCTGCACGCTTCGCATTATCTCATTAATGAAAAAAATTACTTTTCCCTCCAGCCCCGCATCTCTGCCCGCTATTTGCTCACAGACGATTGGGCCCTCAAAGCTTCCTATGCGCGGATGACGCAGTTTTTGCACCTGCTGGTCAATTCTACCACCGGGCTACCGCTCGATCTCTGGGTGCCTGCCACAGAAAATGTCAGCCCCCAACAATCCTGGCAGGCTGCTGCGGGTGTGGCAGGAACCATCTTTGACGGGCTGATCGATGTCACTGTGGAAGGGTATTACAAAGAAATGTCGGGCATCATTTCCTACAAGGAAGGCGTCAACCTCTTCCTGGGTGTAGAGGGAAGCTGGGAAAACCGGGTAGAGACCGAAGGCATGGGCTGGGCGTATGGAGCAGAACTCCTTTTTCAGAAAAAGCGTGGTAAAACCACTGGCTGGGTCGGATACACGTTGTCATGGAACAACCGTCGGTTTGAGAATCTCAACAATGGCGAAACTTTCCCCTTCCGATATGATCGCCGCCATGACATGAGCCTGGTGATTGCCCACAAGTTCAATGACCGGATCAGCTTATCGGGCACCTGGGTCTTTGGCACTGGAGATGCCATTACCCTCGCCAGCGGCAACTATGCCACGGTGCAACCCTTCTCTACCTTCAACAATTTTCCTTTCTACCAACTGAGTGGGGCGCAGCTCTATGAGAACGGACGAAATGGCTATCGCATGGAGCCATACCACAGAGCCGATATCGGAATCAACTTCACGAAAGAGAAACGCTGGGGGGCACGCACCTGGAATTTCAGCATCTACAATTTGTACAGCAGACTGAACCCCTACTTCTATTACATTGGAACGGAAACCAACGCCTTTGACCCACAAAACCCCAATCCAAGACCTGTACTCAGGAAAGTGTCCCTTTTTCCACTCATCCCCTCTGTCAGCTATAGCTTCAAAATCAAATGACACGACCAGATATGAAACATCTTCTTTTTTTCATTTGCTTCGGATGCGTATTGAGCGCCTGCGAAGTGGAAGTGGATCGGCCGCTCCCTGAACATACGCCTCAGATGGTGTTCCAGGGATTCATGACTCCCGGAGACTCCGTTCGCCTGTACCTTTCCCGGAGCTACGGCCCCCTGGAGCAGGTGCAGATCCGAGATCTCCTCGTGGACGATGCCGCCGTACGGTTTTGGATCAACGGCGTCGAAATGTCGCAGGTGATCTATCGTGACACGCTGATTTCCTCCTTTCAGGAACTGCGTTCGGGCTATTATCTCGGGAAAGACGCGACAATTCCACCCGGCAGCCGCATCGACGTAGAGGCTACGCACCCCGACTTCGGGACTGCCCGAGCTGGAACGACCCTCCCCACGCCAGCTCGGATACTAAAGGTAGAGACCATTCAGAATGCGTTTCGGCAAGTTTTTGGTAATGATGACACTTATACCCAGTCAATCCTGCGGGTCAGCTTTGAAGATCCTGCAGGAGAACCAAATTTTTACCGCATCCTGAATGCCTTCATTATTTATCGACGCCCCGATCAACCGAACCAACTGCGGTCCCAAGGGCTCAGCGTTTATGGACCTGCTCTCGCATCTTCCGATGGCGGCTTCGAAGCCGTCACGCTCTATGCCACGGATGAAACAATGGACGGCCAGGTGGTGACAGCAGATTTTCTCTGCGAATTTCCCGATGCATACAGCCCGATCGATCAATGGCAGGAAGTCTTGGTGGATTCGCTATTTCTGGAAGTCGAATACGCCAATCAGGATTACGGAGAATTTCAAGAAAAACTCTTCCTCCAAAGCCAATCTGTGGGTGGAGGGATTAGCATCACCCCTCCCGAACCGGTAGAGCTGTATGACAATGTCGAGGGCGGATATGGATCCATCGGAGGCTATGTGGTGAAATCCGATACCATTACGGACTGAGACAGGATCTGACAAAAGGCATCTGGCGACAAATCGTCCGTTCGCGGGCATTTCCTGTATCCCATCAGTAGTCACGGTCCCGATACCTTGACAGCTGATGGGATTTTCTTGCATGCAAACTCCCCTATCTTCCCAGAAACGAAGCTTTTTTGTCTGCTCATTATGGCTTTTTTTGCCCATCTTCCGGGGCTATTACTTCTGTATGAAAAACTCAATTCTCCTTTTTTTCCTCTTTTCCTGCCTCCTCGGCGGGCATGCTCAATTGTCACCCACCCTCATCTTGGATGAGTCCAATGCCACAGAATACGCCCCAGCCATCAGTCCCGACGGCAACACCCTTGTATATCAAACCAATCTCAACGGTGAATGGCGCTTGCACGTCGCCTATCGCGAGGCATCAGGATGGACTAGAGCTGGCGCACTCTTCGGAAAGCTGGCCGAAGGTGCCTATCTGGGAGGTCCGAGTTTTTCGGCAGATGGAGCCACCTTGGTATTTTTTTCTGACATGGCCTCTGAGCCAGGCTCCCTCGATCTTTACTCGGTGAGCTTCGAACCTGACACCCGCACCTGGGGCGATCCATCGCCCTATCCCGCCCCCATCAATACGCCAGATTATGAAGGCTTTCCTTCGATCGGGCCGGAGGGCAAGACCCTGTATTTTGTTCGGGAGCGAGAACTTCCCTCTGGCCCGGAGGAAGCAGATACCCTCTCTAGTGAACTCGTCATTGAAGATCTTCAGTCAAGAGACTGCTACCTTCTCTACATGGCTACCCGCCGGGAAGACGGGACCTGGACTGAGCCTGTGCCCTTACCCGACCATCTCAATGATGGCTGTGTGGGCTATCCGCGCATCATGCCTGATGGCCATACGCTTGTATTTTCCCGATTCAACGAAAAGAGTCTCCACGATCTTTACTGGACAAGCTTCCAGAATGGATCATGGTCTGAGCCAGTGCTGCTCAAAGACTTGGCCTCTGAGGGCGATGATAAAATGCTCTCGCTCTCTTTCAATGGGACTTCGGCCAGCTTCTCGCGAAGCAACGCGGAGGGCGGATATACGGGAGAAGATCGGCTCTATTTTTTGGAAGGGAACACCCTACAAGCATTTGCGGGCCGTGTCGCGCTGCAAGTCACGCTTCAAGATCCTGAAAACCAAGCCCTCCGTGGCAAAATCGTGACGCGAAGCGCAGAAGGGGATTCCCTCCAGACCATCGAAATTCTTGGTACCAGCCTATTTACCCTGCAAGCCGGCAGATCCTACCTCCTCACGATTTCGGCCCCCGGACACGAATTCAAATCTTTCCCCATTGATCTGACAAACGCAGCAGGCCCAGATACGCTCATCTACGACATGGTGCTCAGGCCCTTGAAAAAGGAAGTATTGATTGTCTTGGACAACCTTACCTTCGACTACAACTCTGCGGACATCTCCCAAAGTGCTGCCTCTGTGATCGAAGTCGCCACAGGTTTTTTATTAGAAAATGAGCACATCACCATCGAAATTGAAGCACACACAGACGACATTGGCTCGGCAAGCTTCAACCTGGATCTTTCCAATCGGAGAGCTGAGGCAGTCGTGGCGGCCCTGGTAGCCAATGGAATTTCCCCCGATCGGCTGATTTCCAAAGGCTGGGGCGAAGAGCGCCCCATTGCGGATAACCTCACAGAAGAGGGCCGCGCGCAAAATCGGCGGGTGGTATTTCGCATTCTCGAGGAATAATCCATGCCTCTCTTTGCACCAACTTATCTCTATCATCCCACTGGCTGGCTGGAGTCTCATGTGCTCGAAGCGGACGAGCAGGGATTTATCCTAGACTTTCGTCCGCGGAGACCGGAGGATCGCGTGGAGACACTTCCAGGATTTCTCATTCCTGGGTTGGTCAATGCGCACTGCCACCTGGAACTGAGCCACCTCGCCGGGAAAATTTCGCCCGGAATGGGCATGACTCATTTCATTGGAGAAATATTCGCCCTTCGAAACAGTCACACCGAAGCCGAACAATTGCTCGCCATCAAGCAGGCGATGAAGGCTTTTCAGGAAACAGGCACTGTTGCGGTAGGAGACATTTGTAATACAGCGCTTACTGTCCCCGCCAAATCGAGCCATCCCGACATAGCGACCCACAGTTTTCTTGAGCTACCCGGACTGGATCCATCAAGGGCCGACCACATGTGGTCGATCGGAGAAGCGCTTCAGCTGGCTTTTGCGCAGTTGCCACATTCTCTCAGCCCCCACGCGCCCTACTCCACGTCGCTCCCCCTACTCCGGCGGATCTATGCAAACAGCGAGCGTCTTTCTATTCATCTCCTCGAATCGGAAGCAGAGATGTTGCTTTTTGATGGGCGAAAAGGACCTTTGGCGGAGGCATTTGATCGGGCAGGAATCAAGTATCCGGATTTTCCCGATCAGCATCCTGTGTCTTATCTCCTTCGCGATATACCTGCAGAAAATCACGTGTTGTGGGTTCACTGTCTGTGGTTGACAGTCGAAGCGCTACATACATTAATAAGCTCTGTCCCCGGCAGCTACTTTTGTCTTTGTCCCCGATCGAATCGGTATCTTCATGGGCGGTCTCCCGATCTCCGAACGTTCCAATTGGTGCAGGACAGATTGTGTTTGGGTACGGATAGCCTGGCCAGCAATTGGGACCTAGACCTTTGGCAAGAAGTTCGGGAGTTGCGCTCCCTCCCTCATGCCCCGGACTTCCATAGGGTAGTAAAAATGGCTACGACGCAGGGAGCTGCCGCTTTAGGGATGGCAGAACGTTTGGGAACGTTTCATACGGGGTCGAAACCAGGTTTGCTATGGGTGGCATCAGCTGATGCGGAGAAGGTGGTGAAGATTATGTGAAATCGCCCCTCCCCTTGCAGAAGCAGGGAGAGAGGCGGCTGCGATGATGACATGTACATTATCCAGATTAATCCACTGCGTCGATCAGAAAAGGTGCTTTCCCATCGGTGACGATGATCTTGGTGGAAGGAGAATTGGCTAACTCGCGGAAAGCCTCAATGCTCTGCCAGGAGATGACCTCTGGGGTGAGACCAGCGCTGATAATCTTCTGTGCGTCGCGCACCCCTTCGGCTTCGATAATGCGTCGCTGGGCTTCCATCCGCTCACGTTGTAGCTCAAATTCCATTTGCTGGGCCAGTTGCTCTGCTTCGAGCTTCTGCTCGATCGCGCGGGTGAGCCCGGCAGGCAGCTGAATGCTTTTGAGCAATACGGCTTCGATGTCAAAGCCGCGGGGAGCAAGAACTCTGCTCATTTGAGCCATGATCTCGCTTTCGATCACCGCCCGACTTGCGGTGTACATATCTTTGGCCAAGAAACGGGAGCAAACATCTGCCGCAGAAGATCGAAACACGCTCAGAATCACAACCTGCTCGTAATTTCTTCCGATGTTTTCGATGATTTCTGGTGCCATTTCGGCTTTGATCCGGTACAGAATAGAGATTTCTGCCGCCACATTCAGCCCATCTTCGGAAGGAAGATTGAGCCTGACTTCCAGGTTTACTGTTCGGACGGGAATGATCAGAATTTGAGTAAAAAACGGGTTGTACCCTACGAGGCCGGGCTTATACACCACAGGATTTAGCTTACCGAATCGCTGTTTGAGGCCTACCTGGCCAGGTCTCACCGTTGCACAGCCGACGACAGAAAGACAAAGCGTAACGATGAGTGCTAGTTGGAGGAGGGGATACTGGGTCTTCATTGAAAGATAAGTTTGTTTGTGTAGAGATAACCACCTTAGTACGCTCACCCAAGGTGATAGTTATACTATTGAACGTCCATTACACACAACCACCCATGTCCCTGTTTATCTCTTGGCAACATCCAGAATCTCACAGATCATACATACTTTTGGCCCCACTTCGCCTCCAGGAAACGCCGAATTTTCACCTCTACCCCAACCTCATTTGGCCGATAAAGTGTGCGGCCTACAAGGGCGTCAGGCATAAATTCTTGATGGTTTACTTCACCTTGATGATTGTGAGAGTACTTGTAGCCTTTGCCATAATCCATATTTTTCATCATCTGTGTGGGTGCATTTCGAAGATGTAGCGGAATGGGGTAGGCTGGCTCCTGCTTGACCAAGCTCATGGCTTCGTTGATAGACAAATAGGCGGCATTGCTCTTGTCGGAAGTAGCCAAATAGGTGACACACTGCGCCAAAATAATGCGGGCTTCGGGCATACCGATGACCTGAATGGATTGAAACGCCGCGTTGGCGAGGAGAAGGGCATTGGGGTTGGCATTGCCCACGTCTTCGGAGGCGAGGATGATGAGACGTCGGGCGATGAACTTGATGTCTTCGCCGCCATCGAGCATCCTGGCGAGATAATACACCGCGGCGTGAGGATCTCCCCCACGGATCGACTTGATAAAGGCTGAAATGACGTCGTAATGCATCTCTCCGCTTTTATCGTATAGGGCCACGTGCGCTTGTGCCGCGGCCATGAGCGCCTCATCGGTGACCACAATGGGGCCGGGCTGGGTGTGGGTTTCGACAAAGATCTCCAATAGTGCCAAGGACTTGCGTGCGTCTCCACCCGCGAGGCGAAAGATCGCCTCGACATCCTGAAGCAAAATCTGCTTTTCCTGTAAAATTGGATCTTGATCGATCGCTCTTTGCAAAAGTTTGCGGGTCTGCTCCTGATCAAGAGGGTGAAGCACATAGACCTGCGCTCGGCTGAGCAAGGCTGCGTTGACCTCAAAAGAGGGATTTTCGGTAGTGGCTCCGATCAAGGTGATGCGTCCTTTTTCTACCGCTCCGAGCAGAGAGTCTTGTTGGGCTTTATTGAATCGATGGATCTCATCAATGAACAGCACCGTTCCAGGCCTGCCTTCTGCAAAGGCGAGCACCTCACGGATGTCCTTTACGCCCGCCGCAATGGCGCTAAGCTGACGAAAAGGTCGCTCCACTTGCCGGGCCAAAATCTGGGCGATGGTGGTCTTGCCGACACCCGGAGGCCCCCACAAGATCATCGACGGTAAGCGTTGGTTTGTCAATGCCCGCCGAAAAGGCGAATCCTCATACAACAGGTGATCTTGTCCGATGATGTCGTCGAGCCGTTGAGGCCTCATCCGCTCCGGAAGTGGGGCGAAGTGACTGCTGCTGGGCAGTTTTTCGGGGCGGTCATCAAAGAGGTCCATGCGCGAATGAAGGGGCTATGGAAGCAGATAAGAGGGCAGAAATATCCAATAAATAAAGGAAAGACAATTGCGAAGACAAAGCAACAGGTGCTATCTAATGCGAAAGTCAACCAGTTCGATCAGGGAAAGGAAGAGATGCAGAGAAAGAAATTTTGCCCGGACTGCTTCATAGGACAAAAAATCTATCTTGAATTTGACAAGCGCTTGTTCGCGCAAAACCTTTTTCCTAAAGTAGAATCCCCATCCATTTGTGCGCGACTTCACCCACTGCCCAAGCCTTTTTTTCATGAATCGATTCAAACAAATACTGACCTACCTTTTCGGTGTCTTGATGATCTTAGGTGGCATTTTTCATTTCCTTACCCCCGAAATGTACCAACCCTTTATCCCTGACCATCTCCCGAAGGACCCGATGATCTACGGCTCAGGCGCGGTAGAGATCGCCGTCGGGATCGGCGTGTTCTTTTCCAGGGTTCGCAGCATCGCCACCTTGGGAATTCTCCTGCTGATGCTGGCATTTCTGCCGCTGCACATCTGGGATGTGTTTCGGGAAGATCCAGCCATCGGGAGTGGAGCATTGGCACGCATTCGCCTACCAATTCAATTAATCCTTATTCTTTGGGCTTGGTACATCCACAAAAATAGCAGGCAAGTGCCAAGCTAGCCATGCTGCTACCCTTTATTAGGTAGCACGGTGCCAATCAATTCTCCAAATCCTACCCGGATGCCTGCCTTTTCACACCAGCCCCGCATGATGACGGTGTCATGGTCCTGCAAAAATTTGCGCTCGCTGCCGTCACGCAACTGGACGGGGCGAGTGCCTCGCCACGTGAGTTCCAACATAGAACCATAACTGTCAGGATCTGGTCCAGAGATGGTCCCGGAAGCCATAAGATCGCCAACGGAGAGATTGCAGCCGTTGACCGTGTGGTGAGCGAGCTGTTGTGCAATGTTCCAATACAGGTATTTGTGATTGCTGCGACACAGCACCTGCTCTTCTCCGCCGGGCGGGACGAGGCTCACCTGTAACTGAATGTCATAATTCTGCTCGCCTTGATACTGCAAATAAGGTAGCACCCGCGGGTTCTGTAGAGGTCCGGGCACCCGAAAGGGAGCCAAAGCATCCATCGTCACGACCCAAGGCGACACAGACGAGGCGAAGCTCTTGCCAAGAAAAGGCCCTAGCGGAACGTATTCCCAAGCTTGAAGGTCGCGCGCGCTCCAGTCGTTGAAGAGCACCATCCCAAACACGTGCTCTTCCATCTCCTGCGTAGAAAGTTGTTGTCCCATCTCGGTCGCTTTCCCAATGATGAAGCCCATTTCCAGCTCGTAATCCAAGGATCGGCTGGGACCATACACTGGAAGATCCGCTTCTGGTGGCTTGGACTGGCCAGCGGGTCGGTGAACAGGGGTGCCTGATACGACCAAAGAAGAAGCTCTGCCGTGGTAGCCGACAGGCAGGTGCTTCCAGTTGGGCATCAAGGCATTTTCCTTGCCACGAAACATCGTCCCGACATTCGTGGCGTGCTCTTCGCTAGAATAGAAGTCGGTATAATCCCGCACATACACTGGCATTTGCAAGGACAAATCGGCCAATGGACAGAGCACTTGGTCACGCACCGCATGATTGCTGCGCAGTCCCATCAAGGTATCTTCTCGAAATAGGTCTGAAAGCCGCTGCCTGATGCCTCGCCAAGCCGGGAGGCCAAGGGCAATGAAATCGTTGAGAGTGGGCCTTGCGAAAATGCCCTCGGGCAAGGGGATTCCTTCAAAGTAGCCAAGGTGGTGCAGCACATTGAGGCGAATCGCCCATTGACCGATGGCGCTGACAGCTGCTGGGGCTTGATTGCCGATCTTGGCAATGCCGAAGGGGAAATTGTGGATCGAAAAATCGTCTTGTGGGGTGGTGGTCACCCAAGATTGAATGGAGGGCAAGTGAGTAGCGCGCATAGAGGACTTCTGAGAGAATGAGGGGCATGAACTGCTGGAAGACCTGAAAGGTAAGAAAAACGGCTGGACAGCTTGGCACCGCTTGAGGCTGGTTCTATGAGTGAAGTTCCATATCTTGTTGTCTTTTCCAGATATACACCTTAACATCAAGGCTAATTTGGTACCTCCCTGCTATGAATCGAATTCTCGGCCTGTTGCTATGTGCCTCGCTGGGCTGGACGGCTTCCTGCAAACGTCCGCCTGAAGTCTTGAGCTTGGTACAAATTTCCTCTGGGAGTGTTTCCGGCGTGACCACAGCCGATGGCCAAGTCGCCTCATTCAAAGGAATACCCTTTGCGGCACCTCCAGTAGGAGCACTCCGCTGGAAGGCTCCTAAGCCAGTAGAACCTTGGGCAGGTATTCGTATGTGTGACGCCTTTGGACCCAGTCCCATGCAGCCGCGCCCTGTGCCTTTTGCGATGTACACCAGCGATTACTTGATTCCAGATTCGCCCATCGAAGAGGATTGTCTGTACTTGAATGTGTGGACGGCGGCGACCTCTGCTGACGAAAAGCGTCCTGTGCTGGTGTGGATCTACGGGGGAGGATTTGTGACTGGTGGGAGCGCAGTGCCGATCTATGATGGCGAAGCCTTGGCCCGAGAAGGAATTTTATTCGTCTCGATCAATTATCGCGTCGGGGTATTCGGATACCTCGCTCACCCAGCACTCAGCGCTGAATCTCCCTATGGCACTTCCGGCAACTATGCTCTACAGGATCAGATCGCGGCGCTGGAATGGGTCCAGCGCAACATCGCAGCTTTTGGAGGCGATCCCGCCAGGGTGACCATCGCCGGTCAGTCTGCAGGCTCCATGAGCGTGAATTGTCTCATGGCTTCTCCTCAAGCGAAAAATCTCTTTCATCGCGCCATCGGTCAAAGTGGTTCCTTGATGCTGGACGAGAGTCCGCGTAGCCCCAGACAGTTGGGAACGGCTGAACAATTGGGAACGGCCATGGCCGAACGGTTGGGAGTGACTGACCTTGCCGCACTTCGTGCATTATCCGCAGACACCCTCCTGGCCCGAGCTCAGCAAGTAGGAGGCTATGGGCCTATCATCGACGGATTTTTTCTTCCGAAGCCCATTCCCGACTTGATTCAACAAAGCCAGTACAACGATGTCCCTCTACTTACCGGGTGGAATGCAGATGAAGGATTTGTCGGTACTCCCTTGACAGCCAAAGACTTTGAAGCTGACCTGATCGCGACTTACGGTGCAGTATCTGCCGAGCGGCTACTGCGATTTTATCCAGCTGTGAATGATACAGCCGTGCTTCTTTCCCAGCGGATGCTCTCTCGAGATCTCATTTTTGCCTTGCCCAATTATCTCTGGGCAGAAGGCCATTCCACGGCAGGCCAATCGTCGGTATTTTTATACTACTTCGATCACACCCCCCCAGGACCAGCAGAATTTGCGCAGTATGGTGCTCACCACACCGCTGAAGTTCCCTATGCCCTGCACACACTGGACCACCTTGATCGGCCTTGGCAACCTGTAGATAGGCAATTAGAAAATCTCATGACCAACTATTGGGTGAACTTCATCAAAAATGGCAATCCCAATGGCGAGGGACTGCCCGTGTGGGTCGAGTTCAAGACTGCCGATCCGCTCTCCATGAGGCTCGGATCATTGAATGGCGCGGTGATCACGGGTCTCGGTCAAGTGCCCGAAGTGGCATCGCTCAATGAATTGCGCGACGCCCTGGGAGAGTGAGTTGCTGCCGAAACGCCTCAAAAAGAACCATCAATCCCCAACTCCCAACTCCCAACTCCCAACTCCCAACTCCCAACTCCCAACTCCCAA
>DAITMB010000097.1:0-19892 GCA_036835375.1 Bacteroidota bacterium | reverse complement strand
AGACGTTGAGAGTTGAGACTAGAACCCCCAACTCTCAACTCTCAACTCCCAACTCTCAATATCCACTATTCTGCGAGAGTTGTCCGCCACTGAGGTCAATCTCGGTTTGAGGAATAGGGAGCAACTCGTGCTTGCCTTGCACAAAGTCCTTCCCGACGGCCTGCATCACGGAGGCAGCCCTTCCCTGCCGAAGAAGATCAAACCAACGCTGCTGCTCCAAGGCAAGTTCTACCCTGCGCTCTTTCCAGATGGCCTCGCGGAGAGCCACCTGATCCGTGATCGTAATGTCCCTCACGATGTTGGGATTGTTGCGACGAGCCCTGGCACGAACTTGATTGATAAAAGTGAGCGATTCAGCAGATTTACCATTTTCATTGAGAACCTCGGCCATCATGAGCAACACATCGGAGTATCGAAGCAAGCGTATATTGCCCGGACCATTGCCATTGCCTCCGGGATGCTCAGGCACCCAGGCTTTCTGGTTGTACCGTGCGTTCACGATGTCTTGATTCGGCTGCACAATGGCACTACCATCGGGTAGCACTTCCCCCACGTAGAGAATGGTCGCTTCGCGCCGAGGATCTCCCGGTTCAAAGGCTGCAATGAGATCGTCGGAAGGGCGATTGAATCCCCAACCAAGATTCGGCTCACCACGCACGCCTTGCACTTCGTTGTACTGGCTGCCGCCGCCACCCGTTTCGAGGGCCGTAGCCATGACTTCCCACACCATTTCAGAGGAATTTTCACCCTCTGGCAAAAACACACTGTTGTAGTTGGGGAGCATTGCATACTCACCAGAGTTGATCAGTTCAGTGAGGATCGTTTCAGCTGCGGCGAAATTCTTTTGCGTGAGGTAAACCTTGGCCAGAAGTCCCTGTGCGGAGCCTTTCGCGGCACGGCCCTGGTCTTCGATGGCTTGCTTTGAACGCAGCGGGAGCACCTCTATGGCCTCAGTCAGATCTTGGATGATGAGATCATAAATCTCACTTGCGGGAACTCGGGGCTGCTGATATTCGTCGGTATTTAATGGCTTGGTAATGAGAGGAATATCACCAAACCAGCGCACGAGGTTGAAGTAAAAATATGCCCGGAGAAATTTGGCCTCAGCAATCAGTCTGGCCTGTAGCCCTGGCTCAATAATATCGCCCATGAGGGGCACTTCTTGCAGCACGAGGTTGGCGCGGTAGATTCCTTGATAGTAGCCACTCCACACATTTAAGAAGGCGATATTACCCGCATCGAAAGTAAACTGATCCACTTCGAGCAAAAAATTCGCATCGGTCGGCGTACTGCCTTTATCGGCATCATCGGAGATGATGTCGGTGAGGCCAATGAAGCTGAACACGTGAACTTCCCAGCTACGGAGGTGATTGTAGATGGCATTCGTTGCCCAGACAGCATGGATTTCTTGTTGAAAAAAATTCTCTGAGGTCAGCTGTCCCAGCGGTTTTTTCTCCAAGTAATTCTGGCTGCAAGCGGAAAGAGAGAGCATTCCCGCCGCCAGAAGACTTTTAAATACAATGGAATTTTTCATGAGTAGTTTGCTAGTGATAATGAACGGGAAAGGAACAAGTGAGAACGCTTCCAAAATGACTCCACATTCTTGGTTGATCTTTCGTCAGCGTTCCTAAGCAAAATATCGAAGGAGTTGCCACTAGTTAAAAGCTAAAATTGACACCAGCTGTCCAAATCTTGGAAATGGGATACACGCCGCTGTCAATTCCAACTGCAATCACAGATCCACTGGTGATTTCAGGTGTGTAGCCAGTAAACCGTTGCCAAGTGAATAGGTTCGTTCCACTGACAAAAACTTGAACTTGATTCATCTTAATAGCTGAAAGCCAAGGAGATGGAAGGTCGTAGCTCAAGAGAAGGGTTCTGAGTCGGAAGAATGAACCGTCTTCCAAAAATCGCTCTGAGACTTCGTAGTTATGTCCTCCATTGGTGACACGCGGCTCGGTGTTCGAAGTTCCGGGACCTGTCCAGCGGTCAAGGTAAGAGGTTTCAAAGTTGGGCGTTCCAAAGCGAGCCATTTTTTTGGCGTTGATGATCTTGTTGCCGGTCTGGCCATAGAGAGAGGCGACGAGGTTGAATCCCAAGTAACCCAGTTCCAGATCTCCACTGTAGATCAAGGTCGGAATCGGACTGCCCAAATATGTCCTGTCGGCAGTAGTGATAACACCGTCGCCATTTGTATCCACGAACTGTAGATCACCAGGTCTTTCTACCCCTCGGTTGGGGGCGTTGTCGATCTCTTCTTGAGTTTGGAACACACCCGCCACTTGATAGCCATAGAATGCGCCAATGGGCAATCCTACTTCCGTTCTGGTTGCCAACAGTCCGCCGACACCAACTCCACCTCCAAAGATTTCCTCTTTGCCATCACCAAGCGCAAGCACTTCATTTTGAACGGTAGAGGCCATCGCTGTGATGCCATAGTTCAGGCCAGCTACATTGTCTCGCCATCGAAGAATCATATCCAAGCCAGAGTTCTGGACGGTCGCAGCGTTGACCACGGGGCTATTGGCTGCTCCCACATATGCAGGAATAGGAACCTCTACCAGAATGTCGTTGGTAACACGGGAGTAATAATCGATTTCAAAGCTCAGCTTATCCCGTAGCAAGCCAATTTCCAGACCAACATCAGTTTGGGTAGTCGCCTCCCAACGAATGTCAGGATTGGCAAGGACTATTATAGAGGCCCCAGTGTTGAGCGCTTCTGTAGGTCCGAAAACAGCATTGAGGTTCGAGTTGACCAATGGGCGACCTGCATATGCGCCGATCTTGTCATTCCCGGTTTGGCCCCAACTCGCTCTGAGCTTCAAGCGACTGATGGCAGTGACCCCTTCCATAAACGATTCTTCCGCAATGTTCCACCCAATGCCCATGGAGGGGAAGCTGCCGTAACGGTTATTTACCCCAAACCTCGAACTCCCATCCACGCGCAACGTTGCCGTGAAGAGGTAGCGGTCTTTGAAAGAATAGTTTGCCCGCGCTAAGTATGAGGCCATAGACCAAGAAAATGCCGAATTGAAATTGGTCTGTCCCTCAATCTCGCCTGCATTCAGGAAGAAGAACTCAGGTGTTTCTCCAGGCAAATTGATGCGTGAGCCACCTAAATTTTCAAAGTGAAAATTCTGTGCGGTCACCCCTCCCAAGACTGTGAGCCGATGGTGGGTCCACTCTTTGAAGTAAGTCAGTGTATTTTCAAAAAGCAGATTCTCCGAGCGTCCCACAGAGGCATTGACACGACTCTCCTGATTTTGCTGGATTGTAGAAACGAAGAACTCCGGGACAAAACTTTTGGAAAAATCCGCGTCAAAGTCGATACCTAGATTTGTGCGGAAAGTAAAGTCTTTGAGGAATCGAACTTCAGCAAATATATTTCCCACACCCCGGAAGGAGAAGGAATTGCTGTTGTTGTAAAAGATAGAAGCTTCGGGATTGCCCACTGGAGCGTTTCGGGTGGTATTTGAAAAGTTGCCGAGTGAATCAAAGGGAGCCACAGTAGGGTCTCCGCGATAGGCGTTGCCCAAGATTCCGGGCCCATTGTCTCTACGAGTGTAGATCAAGGCTACGTTGTGACCAACTGTGATGATGGAATTGGGCTGATACTCATTGTTGATTCGAAGGCTCATTCTCTCAAAACTACCATCGCGAATGATGCCGTCTTGTTTAAAATAGTCGCCCGAAACGCGGTAGGTTGCATTCTCACTACCACCACTGGTTGACACCTGGTAGTTGCGGATGGCTGCGCGCTGGAAAATAACATCTTGCCAGTCAGTGCCCTCACCGATCGATGCAGGATCCGTAAAGACGGGCGGGCGACCCTCATTAGCCGCCAACTCATTAGAAAGCGTCGCGTATTCACTTCCGTTGGTCAGGTCCAGTCGTCTCAGCACGTCTTGGAAACCTTCATACATCGACACAGAGATCACCCCTTTATCCACAGAACCTCCTTTGGTCGTGATGATGATGACCCCATTGGCACCCCGAGAACCGTAAATGGCCGTTGCCGAGGCATCTTTGAGCACCTCCACAGAGGAAATGTCATTGGGATTCAAAAAGCTAATGTCGTCCAGCAACATCCCATCCACCACGAAAAGCGGACTGGCATCGTTGAGCGTTCCTACGCCTCGGATCCTGATTACGGCACCAGCGCCTGGCTCCCCAGACGAGGGGGTGACCTGCAAACCTGGCGCTTTGCCTTGCAAGATTTGTGACACCGAGGCATTAGGCACACGGGCAAGCTCCTCGGCTTTGATGGAGCTCACCGAGCCAGTGAGGTCACTTTTTCGCACAGTTCCATATCCTACTACCACATATTCATCTAGTGTAAATTCCGAAGGCAACAGGGTGATCGACAACTCAGCACGACCGCCTATGGGAATCGTCTGTACCTTGTAGCCAAAATATGACACTTCTAAGCTGTCATTTGGGGTAGGAGCGTTGAGCGAAAACCTTCCATTTTCATCCGTGAAAGCACCTAGATTCGTGCCTTTGATGACTACAGTGGCACCTACCAGCGCCACTTGATCTTGATCGGCCACTGTGCCGACCACCGCATGCTGAGCGGCAAGTTCTATCGACCATCCGGCCACGGCCAGGAGTAGCAGGACGACATTGTGTACATACTTTTTCATGTGCTGACAAAAGTTAGGTTGGGGACAAATTCAGAAGAAGACTTCTGAAGGTAGAGGGAAGGAAAAAAAGAGGGGGTATTACTCGGTCAAAGTCAAGGAAACTTTCTGCGTTTCTGCGCAGTGAGGGCCTACTTGAAGTTCAAATACGCCCGGCTCTGCTTTCCAAGTCATGTCGCGGGTGTAAAAGGCGAGGTCCTCTGCATCAATGATAAAGGTCACCGTTGCAGTTTGCCCAGGCGCCAAACGCACCTGCTCAAATCCCTTCAATTCTTGAAGCGGTCTGGGAATACTGGCCACCAAGTCTCGTATGTAGAGCTGCACTGTTTCGGTCACTTGCATGGTGCCTGCATTGGTCACAGGCACTCTTAGCTCTACTTGTCCACCAAGATTGAGCTCCGAGGCAGATAGGCTAGGGGATCCATAGGTCACCCTCGAATAGGAGAGGCCAAATCCAAAGGGAAACAATGGGCTGTTTTCCACGTCGAGGTACTTACTGGTGTACTTGGTCTCATTCATGGGCCTTCCCGTATTTTTCATGTTGTAAAATATCGGGACCTGGCCAACGCTACGCGGAAAGGTCATCGGCAATCTGCCCGAAGGACTGACCTTACCGAGCACGACATCTGCAATGGCGGGCCCACCCATGGTGCCCGGAAACCAAGCTTCGAGAATTGCATCGCTGTGGGCAACTTCCCACGTAAGGTCCAGTGGCCGGCCATTCATCAACACGAGTACCAGCGGTTTGCCCGTTTCGCGAAGCGCCTCAATCAAAGCGCGCTGAGGTCCGGGGAGGGTGATTTCGGACCGGCTGGCTGCTTCTCCACTCATCCACCCCGCTTCTCCAACAAAAGCCAAGATCACATCTGCCTGATTGGCTGCCACCACGGCAGCCAGAATGTTTGATTCATCTTCGCCAGTCAGTTCGCAGCCTTTGCTGTAGAAGAGATCACCATCTTTCATCACAGCATTGAATGCCTTGAGCGGGGTAATGACCTCTTCTGCGCGGCCTGCGCCAGTCCAGTTCCCAAGTTGCTCTAGTTGATTATCGGCGAGCGGCCCCACGACCGCGATGCGTTGGTTTTGACCAATGGGCAAAACCTGTCGATCATTTTTGAGGAGCACCAGAGACTTCGTTGCTACCTCCAGTGCCGCATCTAAATTTTGCTGAGAAAACACCTCCGCCTCCTCTCGTTCTGCACTCCCGTAGCGGTAGGGATCGTCAAATAAGCCGAGCACCTCCTTGAGTGCGAGGATATAGCGCACTGACTCGTCCAACCGCGCCATCGATACTTTTCCAGATGTGACCTGCTCTGCTAAGTAGTCGTAAAAAACCGCCCCTTGCATGTCCATGTCCACGCCTGCTTCCACGGCGAGCAGCCCGGCTTCCGCGTTATCTGCCACGATGCCATGCGCCACCATTTCGTTGATGGAGGTATAATCTGTGACCACCATGCCCTCGAAGCCCCACTCTTGGCGGAGAATCTCATTTAGCAAATATGCGTTGCCAGTGCATGGCACGCCGTTGAGCTCATTGAAAGCGGTCATGAAGGTGAATACCCCAGCGTCGATGGCAGCCTTGAAAGGCGGCAAGTAAATTTCTCGCAGGGTTCGGTCAGACATGTCCGTGGTGTGATAATCTCGTCCGGCTTGGGCAGCGCCATAAGCTGCGAAGTGTTTGGCACAAGCCAGAATCGTGTTTTCGGCGCCCATCGTCGATCCTTGAAATCCTCTCACGCGGGCATCCGCGATGCGCGAGCCGAGGTAGGTGTCTTCTCCCGCTCCTTCCGCGACGCGTCCCCAGCGAGGGTCGCGGGCAATGTCCACCATCGGCGCAAAGGTCCAGTGCAAGCCCGCCGCGGATGATTCGATCGCAGCGATTCGTGCGGAAAGCTCCATCGCATCAAGGTCCCAAGAGGCCGCTTCGCCGAGCGGGATCGGGAAGATTGTTCGGTAGCCGTGCACCACGTCATATCCAAATAAGAGGGGAATGCCCAGCCGGGTCTCTTCCACGGCTATTTTTTGTAGTTCATGGTTGTAGGCAGATGTGTGTGCATTGAAAATGGCACCCACCTTTCCCGCGCGGATGTCTGCCTGATAGCCGGGGCGCAGTGTGGGACCCGTCACCACCCAATCACTCGTAAAGAGGGTCATTTGTCCCACTTTTTCTTCTAATGTCATCAACGAAATGATGGAGTCAGCCACCTGCCATGCCCGGGGAGGGATGGGTTGCGCAACCAATGGCGTGATCCATAAACCAGTTGCGAGGAAAAGTAAGCGTAGTAGTTGTTTCATAAGGGGCAGAAGTCAGGGATAATGTAATGGGTGCGTATCCTTGCGGTAGGGAAATGCTGGGAAATGCGGTTGGCTACATCGATGCTTCGAGCCAACCACCTTGAAATCCCGCCTTTCGAAGACCTGTGCGGAGATATGGATTTTTTTTCATCAAATTCCAGACGAGTTCCGACCGATGGTTTTCTGCCATGATCAGGATAGGGCCTTGATCAATGCCGAGGTATTCGAAGTCGTACCATTCTCCCGGATAAGAGAGGTTAAAGGCATCCTTGAAGCCATATTCCCCCACCAGGCTGTCGTAGTGCGTGTTCCACAGGTGAGCCAAGGTGTTGAGGCAGGTGTCAGGCAAAAAAGGAATGGATCCACCTACAGCAGTAGGCGTGAGGGTGCCATCATCATGCTCGTGCAGTGCAGAAGCACCGCGCGCCCAATAGCCGGTGAAGTTGACTTCTTTGCCGTCGATCACAGCAGTCGTACCGTGTCCCGGTCCATCGCAAGCGCTCAACCCCCACTGAAGGTGAGAGTAGCCAGTGAAGCCCTTGGGATTTCGAATGCAATACGCTTGATTGGCAAGGGTTGCTATGCGCGAATTTTCAAAATAATCCATGCCCTTCTCCCGCATGTATTCATCTTGAATCCCTCTGAAATCGATGTACATGTGACTGTACTGATGACCGAACAAAGGGGAAAAATTCACATGCGGTTCGTAGTAATCTTCCCAGTGATAGGTCTCACACCACTTGGTCCAGGCACTATCCGGAATCGGGTGGCTCGGCGATCCCATGGCCATGATCAGCAGGACCATAGCTTCGTTATAGCCCTTCCATGAGGCTGGCAAAAAGCCTCTGTTCGGCTCGGGGTGCCATCCCATGCTCATATCGCCTCCCGGCTGCATGGCCCAATCCCATTCCACACGGAGATACAAGCTGTCAGCAAGTTGGCGAATGTCGCGCTCCATGGCGAGTTCCTGATCAAAGTAGCTTTGTACGGAGAGCACGCCAGCCATGAGTAGGCCCGTGTCGATGGTGGATAATTCTACCCGCTGGAAGCGTTCGGCCCGATCAGGGGTGAGAAAATGATAGAAGAATCCTCGATATCCGCTTACGCCACTTTCCTCTGGCCCTTGTCGCATGGCCCATAGCGCTTGCAACGTGCGTAGCACACGGTCAGCGGCAGCTTCCCGCGTCACATATCCGCGCTCTACCCCCACGAGGTAACTCGTGAGGCCAAAGCCAGTCGCAGCAATGCTCGAAAAAGGCTGGGAGGGCCAACGATCTGGAATTTGATAATGCAGACTATCCGCCGTTTCCCAAAAAAAATCAAAACTTCTGGACTGAAGTTCGTCCAAGCTAAAAGGGACTTTCTCAACCGCGGAGGACTGTTGCTGGCAACTGGTCACCAAACATCCACCCAACACGACAAGAATCGTTGCGAATCGGCGCGAGATCGATCGAATTACCATGAGGCAATGAATAAATATAGAGCTGGAAACCCTCGAATGAAGGTTCCCAGCCTATGAATAATCTACTCTTTCACAACTTTAGTCCGAGACACCAGGCGACCGTCTTCGTAGCCAGCCAGGAAATACACTCCGGGAGCGAGCCCTGTTAAGTCCATTTCTGCATTCCGGATTCTAGGGATATCGAGTTGCTTCACCGTCTGTCCCATCATGTTGGTCATGCGAAGTTGATTCAGGCTTCCATTGCTCTCCACGCGCACAAATCCCGTCGCTGGATTTGGATAGACCTTCATGGCAACGAGTTGGAATTTTTCCTCCAAGCTGCTCGTGCTACAGATTCCATCAGCGATGATGATGTCATCAAAGTAATACACTTGGGTCTCCGTGGGTATATTATCAAAGCCAAAAATCAAAGTGATCCGGTCATACAGTGCATCATCAGGCACGCCAGAGAAGTTGAAAGTCAATTCTTGCCATTGGTTGGCGGTGGTGTAATCCGCAGGCACGTCTCCAGAGCCTGCAGCACCACTGCGACCCCGCTCCAACTTCATCACAATCGTCGCCACTTGGTCAGCCCATACCTTCATGCGGATGGTCTTGTTCGTGTTTGGAAGAGAAATGGGGGCATCCATTGGATGAAACATCCCTGCAAAGCTTAGCCCGTCGCTCGCTTCAACAAACACGCCCACACTGTCGCTCGGGTTGATCCCAGAGGGATCAGGGTTGCTGATTACTGAGAAGGTCGTGTCTTCCAGAGATCCATTCGCGAAGTAGCGCCAGTTTTTAAGCGTAAAATCTTGATTTTCGAACGTTGCGATACAGCCAGTGTAGGCAGAGCGAGACATGCGCAAATCATCGATGTAATACACATCTTGCTGAGTAGGAACCACTCCTGAATTGAAAAAGATGGCAATTTTTTGGTGGTTCTCCGCGGCATGTGGGCTGAAATCTACCTGATATTGCACCCATTGGCCTGCCGTAGTCACGGGGATGGTTATTTCTACTGCTGTTGAAGTGCCTCCTTCTAGCTTGAACATCAGAGGTCCCGTGACAGGCGCCCACACTTTGATCAATAGTTGATTGTACAAACTCAAGTCGATGGGTTGACCGAATTCGAGTACGAGCGCTGAAAATGCATCAAGCGGATCTGTGTATTGACCGACTCTCGTGCTAGTGTTGGTCGTGCTGATGTCAGGGTTATTGATGACTTCTAGTAAATTTGCACCTGCTCCATAATCGATGTTTCGCTGACACTCAAAGTCATCGAGGAAGTTTGGGATAGGCACCACGCCGACACAGGGATCCACTGTTGAGCCAGATAGCTCCAAGTTGTCAAAGTAGTAGGTACCAGCTCCCGCGGATCCTGGGTCAAACAGGAGTGAAATCCCTTCGAAATCGTTCACATTGTTGAAGCTAGAAAAGTCAAAAGACAAGGTTTCCCAGGCACCAGTACCAGTGAATGGAACATTTATGTCTTTGTTGCCTTGTGAAGGGCTGGACAGCTGCATCGTAAGACTGGTAGCACCTGTTGGCGGCAACACTTGAATGTTGAGTTGTGAGAATGTAGAGAGGTCCAAGTTCCCATTAAAGAAGCCTGTGAGGGTACTCAGATTGGAGCTTCCTTTGGTGTAAGCTCCGACATTGGAACTAGTGTTGATGCCACCAGTATTAGGGTTGGCGACGGGAGCAGTAAAAGTTCCATGCACTGCGGTGTTTCCAGCAAGAGGTTCCCAAAACAACTTGGTCGGCTCAAAGTCTTCCAGGATGTTACCCGAAGGTGCTGCTTCTCTGGTGATGTCGTCGAGATAGTAGATGTCATTGGGGCCAGCGAGCACACCAGCATTCATAAAAATGGCCAAGCGCTTGTGATTCGCCGCTGATTGACTGCTGAAATCGGCTGTCACCTCCACCCACTGATTCGTTACGGTAATGGGAATAGAAATTTCCACAGATGTGGAAAGACCTTGCTCAAGCTTCATGAGCACATTTCCCGTTTTGGGCGCCCACACTTTTAATTTGAAGACATTGAGCGTGCTCAAGTCGATAGCAGTATGGTAGTCGATCACAAGAGCCGAAAACAAATCCTCGGGGTCGAGGTATTCCCCCACGCTTGCGCTTGTGTTGATTCCAGAAGGATCTGGATTGGGAATGACATTCAACTGAAACAATCCTGCGCCATACGTCACATTTCGCTGACATTCGAAGTCATCCAAAATGGTCACATCTGGCACAGTGCCTGCACACGGTCCAGCTGGAAAGGCGACAATGTTGTCAAACAGGTACGTGTCATCACTGGCCATGACTCCAGGGTCAAAAAACAAGATGATCTTGTTGTAGTCCGTTGCGCCCGATATACCCGAAAAGTCAAAAACATACTCAATCCACGTATTGATGTTGGCGATGTTTTTGATGATTTCAGTACCTCCGGAAGGACCTTCCAGCTTCATAATGACCTGCGAAGCCACGGGCGCATTGATTTGAATTCTGAATTCATTGTTCACACTGAGATCCATCGGAGCGGCCAGTTCTGTCAAAAATAGGCTAAATGGGTGCTGGTCGCTCTTGGTGTAGGAGCCAACATTGTTACTCGTGTTGATCCCCGTTTGATCCGGATTCGCAAAGACCCCATTGAAGGTTCCATTGATGGCATTCCATGTCTGGATGGCGCCCGATTCGAAGTCCTCGTAAACGACCTGCCCAAAGGCGGTGCTACAAAGTCCCCAAGCGAGAAGGAGAGTAGAAAAAGTACGCATAATTGGTTTGGAATTGGTGAATGGTCTGGTAAAGTGTTAAGGCGTAAGCGATAAAATATCGCTGTGAATGACTTGTTTGCTATTTGCGATCTGCAAATAGTAGGTTCCGTATGGTAGTTTTGGTAGCTGAATCTCTTGTTTCCCATCGGCGAAAGTGAAACTGCTAAAATGGACGGCTCTGCCATCGACCGAATAGAGCGTGCAGGACAAACGCTCAGCTCCCATGCTTGGTCCCTCCACGTAGAAGCGTTGACCTAGCACTGGATTGGGGAATATAGCCCATGGAACGAGGTCGCCTTTATCGATGGAAGTAATCCAAGTACTCGTGTCTTCCACGAATCCGATGCTATTGAGTGCAGGACCTATTTCTGGATTGCTCATGAATAAGTCCCAGAGCAGCCCGCTTCGATAGTTCTCTATCATCAGAATAATGGGCCCTTGGTCAATGGCGAGGTAGGAATCTGCATACCAGTTTTCCCTCACATTGAAGGCATCATAAAAACCCATTGGTCCCCAAAGCTTTTCTTCATGCTCCCGATAAAAATGCTTGAGCGCTGCTATGGATAATTCAGGCGTGTAAGGGATTGATCCAATGGCTGCTGTCGGCGTGATGGTTCCGTTGTCTCTGCCAATGGTAGGCTCATGGGCGAGATACCCAAATGGATTGTCACTGGCGGTGAGGCCCCAACTATTCTCGCCATATCCTGGATGCTCCAGGGGATTGTCGATGCACCAAGCCCGATTGATAAGGGTATGGTGCGCATTCCTCACAAAATAGTTCGTGTAATCGTCTCGTTTGTTGCGCGGATCAAATCCCAGATAGGAGTAGTGTGCGAAAAACAAAGGTCCGCCTTTGACAGGCCCGAGGTCCAGCGGAAATCCGTAGTGAGTCTGATTGCTCACATAATTGCTCCCTGCCCAGCCAGTGGCATAGAGGCTGGCCGGAACCGAATGGCTCGGCGAAGCAATGGCCAGCAAGTACACAATATGGGCCTCATTGAATCCCCGCAGCGGGAAGTTCATCGCCCAAGCAAAATTCGGGGACCAGTGCCAATACAGCACCGATTGATTCAGCCGACGATACCAATTCCACTCCACGGACTCCCAAAGGTCTGTAATACGGGTTCTTAGCAAATCCTCTTCCGGCGCTGCTTGATCAAAGTAGCTCCGCGCCGCCAAAAGTCCTTGGACAAGAAAAGCCGACTCCACCAGATCTCCTCCGTTGTCCTGCGCGCTAAAGGGGATCACTTCCCCCGTCACGCCATTCATCCAGTGGGGCCAGGCGCCATGAAATCGGTCTGCATCTCCCAAAAATTCTGTGATGAGCAGCAGACGGTCACGTCCTTGCTCGCGTGTGATGTAGCCCCGTTCGATGCCCACGAGCAGCGCCATAATCCCAAACCCACTACCGCCCATCGTGACGGTGTTTCCAGAGCTGTTGCGTTCTCGTGCCAATCCAGACACAGGGTGGGCAAAGTCCCAGAAATAGCGAAAAGTCGCCTCCTGGACCATGTCCATAAATTCATCATCCGTCATTTCCTTGCCCTCTACGTTCAACGTGAGGCTTGGTGAAGACTCTTGGCCGACAAAGTTGACCGCGCGGAGTTGGTATTGGAAGTTCAACCCGGTACCGGGATCTCCCCAAAAATCCAGTCCTACGCTGTCTCCAGCAGGAAAATATGTCTGAAGCTGAAAGCTTTGGCCTTGATCTGAAGAGCGATACAGGTGATAACCGTCAAGGCTCGGGCTGATCACGGGGTTCCAGGTGAAAAATCCGTGACGTTCATAGCCTTTCGCTGTGAATCCTGTGGGCGCATCCGGAACGCCTGAACCAGCTGGAACTGCTTTCAATTCATCGATCAACAGGGTGTGACTGGCCTGATCGGCCATGTTTTGACTGAAGATGATCGCCTTGATTTGAGTGAATTGAATAGAACTCTGGTTGGGATCATCAAAAAAAACATCCAGGGGAACGGCGATCCTCACCCAAGTTCCCACGGGGACAGCGTCCGCCCAGGTGCTGAGCGGGTATTGCAGAGATTTGGTGTTCCCTGGCGCGCCTTCCATGGAGAGCAAGGGCCAATCAGTTTTGGCTAGTCCCTGCGGCGCAAAAACCCAAAAAGAGAGTGTATCGCTTTGTGAAATATCTAGAAAAGGGAAGCCCGGTGCGATGATCAGCGCGTCCCAATTGCCGCCGGGACGCGAATTCCAAGTAAGGGAAAGGGCATTGTCGCCACGGTACACTTCATTGGACACTGTAGGAATCTTGTCGCCGGATGGACCCGTGCGAATGAATGTGCTATTACCAGAAATAAATGCAAGTCCCGTGTCATAATAGCCTTCTTGCGAACTGTCGTCGAAGAAGGTAACGACTTGGGAATTCGCAACAGAAGGAATCAACTGAGCGAATAGAAATAGAAGGAAAGGAAAGCGTAGGGGCATGAGCAGTAGTTTTCGTAATCGACTTACAAGTAACCGAAGGCAAGGCGATTTTTGGCAAAACCTACCTCATCATTACCTCATCACACTCAAATTTCTGCTCGATATCGTGCCTGATGACTAAATACACCCTCACTACAATATGTTGGTTATCAATTATTTCAGTTCACTTATCTCAACAAAGCATCTAGAAGCTTGCCAACTGCTTGGGGGGGAATACCTAGTATTTCAGCAAGACATCGATTAACTGTTCTTCTGGTTTTAAATCAAATTTGACGCGAAGGCGATAGCGCTTATTCTCCACACTCCGAAGAGAAATGTGCAGCAAGGGTGCGATCTCTTTGGAACTAAGATTCATTCGCAGGTAAGCTGCGAGGCGTAAATCTCCCGTAGTGAGCTTGGGATAGTCACGCTTGAGGCCTTGAAAAAAGCCTTGGTGAACGCGTGTGAAGTGATACTCGAATGCCTCCCAATCCTTCTCGCTCGACAACTGCGAATTCAGTTGAAGCATCACCGTGCGCAGCTTTTGTCGTACGTGGCCCTCTTCCTCTTTTTGCAAATCTTTCAAGTCTTTCTTGAGCTCCAGGAGAATTTCATTTTTGCGAACCAGATTCATGGTCGTCCCGGCGAGCTCTTGATTTTGGACCTCAATGTCTTTCTCCAGCTGCTGATTTTTCGCCTCAATCGCCCGGGCATGTCTTGCGCGTTCTTGTTCAATCTGTCGTCTTCGCCAGCGACGCTCCAGCAGGGTTTGTTGCCATCTCAAGCCAAAAAAGAGAAGCAAAGCAGCGGAAACAATATACAGTCCAACCGCCCATTTTCGCTGGTACCACGGATAGGACTTATGCCAACGTATCCCGGTTTTCTCCCCATCGCTCTCACGCTCAATTTCGAGGGTAAAACTTCCGCTCGGCAAGATCGATAGCACCAGACTGGCCTCCTCGCTCCACTCCGACCAGGCAGGCTGTAGCCCCGGAATTCGGAATCGATAACGCTGAGGTTCTGGTGAAAATCCAGAGGTAAAGCTCAGTGCCAGCCCTTGATCAGAAGCCATCATCTCAAAAGACTCTTTGGGAGACGGCAGTGTGTGGAGCTTCGTATCTTTTACGCCACGTATGGCCAGCGAGCTCAAGCGAATAGGGCCAGCACTAGGCTGATATTGGCCACAAGGATCGATCATCATGAAGCCTTGGGCCAACCCTATCAACCACCAACCGTCCGGAAGGAGATACAGGGCAGGGTCCTCCGAAAGCCCTTCTACAGGTAGAGAAGACCGTTGAGAATCATTTGCCAGGATGACGCTTCTTTTTCCGACACCGATCACCATCCCCTCTGATTGCATCAAGCGCTGAAGGTGTGGATCCAGCGGAATGCTTCCCCAAGAATGAATGGGTTGATAGCATGCCAGCTTTGAATCCCATTGACGCCAGCCCGAATCAGACCGAATCGCGACGTGCGACTCCCCCATTACTTCGGCATGATACAGGCGCAGCCGATGAAAGGCCGGCATGTGCCAGGAAGTGTCGTTGGTCACGACTGAGATGGCCGAGTCAGCCTCTTCATTGAGCCGCATCAACATCAACCCGTGATAAGGATGGGTGCCCCATACATGGCGTTCGGGGCCCGGAGCAAGGTCGCGTATCGGTCCAGAAATACCCGGCAATTTTTGCGTATAAATCGTGCCATCTACCAAGATCCGAACTTGCACGAGTCCCGTGTATGTGCCTTGGATCCACGTCTGCTGGTTGATCTGCAACCATGACCAGGCTCCGGTCACTTCGGAGATCAGGCGGCTGCTACTTTCCTCAATCAAAAAAGTGCCACTGTTGTGTCCGCAAAGGAGCTGGCCTTGTATGGCTTGTAAAGTCCAGACCTGTCCTTGTGTCCCGTTCACAAGTTGAAAACCGGTGTTGATGGGATCGCCAAGTGGATATGGCGCCCAAAACAGGCCGTGATTGGTTCCCAGATACAGTTTTTGGTTATGAACCGCAGCGCAATACACGGTCCCGAGTTGCCCTTCTCCATCAGTGTCGCGGCGAATCGAAGAGGCGAGATCCAAATACGCCAGACCTTGATCAAGACCGACCCAAAGACCTCCACGAGCATCTTCCGACAAAGAAAGTACGGTGTTGTCCATCAAGCCTGACCCGCGCTGGACGTGCTCCAGAACTTGTCCCATAAGATCCATCACATACACCCCCCCTCGAATGGTTCCCACGGCCAAGTGGCCATTGCGAAGCGAAATCATCTTATTTACCTGCTCTGAGATCAGGGGCGTCATATCGCGCGAAAAAGCTGGCAACAACTGCCCATCGTTCCATCTGAAAAATCCTCTGCGATCGGTGGCGATCAGCACGCCCTCCTCCGCGAGATCCACCATACCTACGACTGTGGTGTTCGCAAGGACTTCTCTGGTGTCAGGCAATAGCTCAAATCCTAGCACTGGGTCGAAGGAAGCCAGGCCAGAAGAAAGGACTTGGAGAAGATTTTTCTCTTTCAACCCATACGTGAACATGATTCCGGAGGAAAAAGGAGAAGGATATGGGGTGACTTTTTTCCCGTCAAAAAGGTAGATGACCGAGAAGGATTGGAACAAAATTCCTTGAGGAAGACGTTCGATGTGCCAAATTTCTTCTTCCTCTGTCCGCGCCCCCTCCAGTCCCTGGCTCAGGGATTGGTATTCGTAGGTCCCCATAGCCGAGCGCTGCCAGTATCCAAATTCTCCGTATCCCCCGCCAAAGATTCGCCCAGATTGTGCATCAACATACACGGCTCTCACCCGATGATAGCCGGGCAGGGGCCATGTGTGCCAGTGCTCTCCATCATAACTGAGAAGGCCGGAAGAATTGCCGATGAAGACATTCCCTTCCAGATCGCTCGCCACCGACCAATTTTGAGAAGCAGCACGATACTGCTCAGGTCCAAAGTTGATCGTCCTTGGGCTGACCTGTCCGGCAAGCTGCGCCACCTGAAATAGGGCGAAGCAAGCAATCGAAATGCGATTCCACCAAATTCTCATGGCAATGCAAATGCAACGTAGGAATCTCCAGAGGGTGTGCCCATTTTGCCTCCGCCACAAGCAATGATCAGGTATTGTTTCCCATCCACCGAATAAGTAGATGGGGTGGCATACCCACCAGCTGGCAGATCAGCTTCCCACAGTAATTCTCCTGTGAGGGTACGGAATGCGCGGATTTTTTCGTCTCGAGTTGCCGCTATGAAGGTGATACCAGCGGCGGTAACGAGTGGCCCGCCATAGTTTTCGGTGCCCGTCGGGGCAATTCCTCTTGCTGTGAGTTCCGGATATTCTCCTAACGGAACTTCCCAAGCGATGGTACCTTTGGCCAAGTCGATGGCCGTGAGCAAGCCCCAGGGTGGATGGATGGCTGGATAGCCTTCGGAGTCCAAAAACCGACGATATCCCGAGGATACATAGGCTGAACCAGATGAAGAAGACATTGATTCTGCGCCAGACATCGGGATATCGAGCAAATACTTCGTCACAGCATCTTGGTCCGTGGCCGGGAGGCTTGCAAAGGAAGGCATGGACCCTTTGCCTTGTATCAGAATTTGTCGAAGTGCTGCCTCAGAAAGTCGCTCACCGATCCCCACAAGAGAGGGAATTTTTCCCATGAATTCCCCACCAGCACGATCAGCACCATGACAACTGGAGCAAGTAGTCAAATATACCTCCCGTCCCGGATGGTCGGACTTGGAAGGAATCATATGGAGACTCCATGCCATCTGAGAGCTATTGACCACGAGGTATTCATCCCACGGTGAGAAAGCAGCGCCACCCCATTCGCCGCCCCCGTCATATCCCGGAAAAATAAGGGTTCCTTCCCGACTGGGCGGTTCAAAGATTCCGCGTTGCCGTAATCCAGCGAGGACTTTTTCTAAAGAATCCTTGTCCTTGCTGTGGGAATGAATCCCAGTCACACGCTGCCGGGAGAAGGGTGGGGGAGAGCTTGGCAGCGGCTGCGTAGGCCATGAGGACTCTCCGGGCATGTCGGAAGATGGTACCTCCAGTTCTTCAATGGGAAACAAGGCTTCTCCTGTCTCCCTGTGAAAAACATACACGTGACCCGTCTTTGTGATTTGCGCCACAGCAGGCAACGTTTTTCCGTCTCGGGTGATGGTTACAAGATTGGGGGCCGCTGGCAAATCTCGATCCCATAGGTCATGGTGCACAGCCTGAAAGTGCCATTTCAGTTCTCCAGTGGCGGCATCCAGCGCTAGCAAACAGTTAGCGTATAGATTGCTGCCCAAGCGATCGGCACCATAGAAATCGTAAGAGGCAGATCCCGTCGGCACAAACACCAGACCGCGATCAGCGTCGAGGGTGAGTCCAGCCCAGGCATTTGCGCCACCATTTCGAAGATACCCTTCCTCGGGCCAAGTGTCGTAGCCAGGTTCTCCCGGATGCGGAATCGTATGAAAAATCCATTTCATCTCTCCCGTGTGGATGTCATAGGCGCGAATGTGTCCTGGTGCGGCGCCAGACTCCTCTGCTACACGGCAGCCGATAATGATCTTATTGTCATAGACCACACCAGGCGAATTCGCGATTACAAAGGTTTTCTCGGCACCTGCTCGAAGTCCTTTGCGCAGGTCGATCTTTCCTCCGTCGCCGAATGTCGAAATGAAGCTGCCATCTGTTGCGGCCAAGGCATAGAGATAAGGGCCTACCGAAACGAAAATTCGATCGCCAGTTCCTGAAGCAGCATACACTACGCCGCGGTTCACGCCCATGCCCGGTGAAGGGATTTCTCCGGCGGGAATATTCTTCCAAGGTTGGCTTCGCCAGATCTCTTCCCCAGTGGCAGCGTTCAGACAAACGACATCCAAGCCGGGTGAAGTTGCATAGACTTTTCCGCTGATTATCAATGGATTACACTGGATCTGTGTATGCTTTCCTGCGTCGCCACTCCTGTAAGTCCAGGCAATTTGGAGAGAGGACACATTGTCGGGTTGTATCTGCGATAGGGTAGAGGCGTGGTTGCTTCCTGGTCCTAGGGCAATTGCCCAATTTTCTGCGGCAGTGGGTGCTTTTTCTATCGGAGCAGAGCACGAGGTTAACACCGTTAATAACAGAAAAACAAGGATCGTAGAAAAACTGGCATCCACCCGAGGGGCTGGGGATACCTGACAAGCTGGAGTACAAAAATTTGGAAGGGTCATGGTAAAACGAGCAATAGCATAGTAGTAAGTGATTCATTCGTCGAACTTGATCTCAGAATGTCTCATGACCAAAGAAAGAAAAAAAGTAAGTTTGAAAGTGGCCAAGCAGTGATTTTAATACAAATGGAAGCTTGTGTGCGGGGAACTTCACGGAGAATTTACAGAGAAGATATCTACTAGCTGATTTTTATGGATGGGGAAATATATCACACAGTTGGTTAACATAATAATAATTATGAGCCTTTTTATCAAGAAGTACCTATAAAAAAATCGCGACACCTTGTCAGATGTCGCGACCCATTAACCCCTTCTTCCAAATATGTTCAACTCAGGACGCCTGAGGCGAGTATTTCTTTCCAAGACGAAAAAGCGCGTCTCACCTTGAGTTCTTCTGCTTCGAATTCTTGCATCAACGCTGAGGCTTGACTGAGATCTTTGTCCCGGCCTGCTGTTTCCAACTGCTTCATGATCGCTGCCATTTGCGAAGCACCCAGTTGAGCATAAGATCCTTTCAGAGTATGTGCAGCATACTGAACACCTGCTGCATTCCCTTGGATAACCGCCGTTCGCAATTCTTCCTGACAAGCAGGGTTCATCTCTTCCAGGGTTTCAATCAAATCGATTATATCATGAAGATCACCATCCATCAGTTCCACGAGCTGCTCACGAGTTTCCTCGTCGAGATATTGATAGGTAATCATGCTTTGGGTCGATTTCGAAACTCCGAACCTTCATCGGCTTTTTCGTTAAGACAAAACAAAGCCATGAGAAGAGAGATTTCAATTGAAGTTATCGCAATTCCTATCAAAGGTTTTCCGCTATTTTGTGAACAAGAAAGCTCCTAACTGGTTGTAAGCCCATGATTCAAAATCCGATTGATCCGGACAAAGTCACTGACCGACCCTCTACCCTTCCCTACGCGCACCACGCGGGGAGTGCTTTGATCAAGCCCATTGACAAAGGAAAAGTCAAAGGCCGGGCTCTCTCTGCCATGGCCGAGCAGACTCACGCGCAAATGGCGCAAATCAAGGAGCAAATCAACCTGCTTGCCAAGCAAGCCAAAGCCATACAAGACCGCGTGGAGCTGTCGGAGCAGATTTATCAAGCCGAAATAGGCTTTGAGCC